>NZ_RAVY01000209.1:0-16597 GCF_003611625.1 Corallococcus sp. CA054B | reverse complement strand
CTCCACGGTGACGTCCCGGGGGACGCTGCGCGCCATGTCCCCCCGCAGCCCGTCCATCATCCTGGCGCGCAGCGTCCCCCGGGACGTCACCGTGGAGTGCGTGCGCGGCCTGAGGACCCGGCTCCAGCGGGCCATGAAGGAGGCGGGCAGCCACGTCGTCGCCGTCACCGGGACGAGCCCCGGCGCGGGGACGTCCTTCGTCGCCCTCAACCTGGCGTGGGTGCTGGCGGAGACGGGCCAGCGCGTGCTGCTGGTGGACGCGAACCTGCGCGGCGGCTGGCTGCACCGGTGCTTCCGCGAGGCGCACCTCCCCGGCCTCCATGAGGTGCTGCGGGGCACCGCGACGCTGGAGCAGGCCCTGCTCCAGGAGGCCGCCCCCGGCCTGTCGTTCCTGGGCGCGGGCGCGCTCCCGCCAGACCCGGCGGAGCTGCTGGCCGGCGCGGCGTTCGACACGTTCGTGGCGCGCGTGGCGGCCGAGTACGACGTCGTCCTCTTCGACACGCCCTGCATCCTCGCGGTGACGGACGCGGCGCTCGTGGGCCGGCACGCGGGCGTGCGGCTGGCCGTGGTGCGCGCGGCCACCCAGTCCCTGCGCGAGGTGGCCACCGCGCTGCACCAGCTGGAGCAGAGCGGCGTCCCGGCCCGGGGCGTGGTCCTCAACGGCGTGCCGCGCTCCCGGGCGGGCCGCGCGGTGAGCGGCGTCTACCAATACGAATACCCGTCCGCGAGCTGATGCCCCACCCCCGGGAGAGCGCACCGTGAGCTGGATTCGCTGCACAGGACTGGGCGTCATCGCGGCCCTCTACATGCTCGCGGGCCGCTGGGGCATGCACCGGCTGGCCGCCGCGGAGGTGGAGACGAACCTGTTCCTGGAGCTGCGGCTCTGGATCGTCACCTGCGGAGGCGTGTTCGCCGCGGTGGGGCTCATGCACCGCGCCCGGCGCGAGGCCCGTCCCGGCGAGGCGCGCTTCGACCCGCCGCTCATCGCGGCCATGCTGGGCTTCCTGGGCTACATGGCCGCCAGCGCCTCCTGGTCGCCCGACTTCGACTTCTCGCTGACCAAGGTCTACGACGTCACGCTCGTCGCGGTGATGTGCGTGGGCTTCGCGCTGGCCTGCTTGCGCCAGCCCGCGTCCCGGACGCTGGACACGTTCTGGGCCATCGTCGTCGTGGCCACGGGGCTGCTCGCGCTCGCCGGCATCAAGCAGTTGCTGGCGGGCGGCGGCGGCGCGCGGCTCGCGGTGATGAACGGCGGGCCCAACATCTTCGCGCGGCTCATGGGGCTCTTGACCATGGGCGCGCTCTACTTCTGGTACTGGCGGGGCCAGACGTGGCTGTGGATTCCGTTGGCCGCCAGCGGCGTCATGCTGACGCTGCTCACGGGCTCGCGCGGCGGCTCCGCCGCCATCGTCGCGGGCATCACCGCCTGCCTCGTGGTGGGGCGCGTGCCTTTGCGCCGGCTGCTGCTCCTGACGCTGCTGGCGACGGTGGCCATCACCGTGGTGGCCATGTTCTCCCCGCTGGGGGAGGCGCTCAGCAACTCCTTCCAGGAGCGCTTCCTGCGCCTCACCCTCAACTACGAGGTGGGCGCGGGCGGCGCCGGCAGCAGCGAAGGCAAGGTGTACCTGTCCGGGCGGGAGGTCCTCTACGAGCGGGCCATCCAGCTGGCGAAGGACTACCCGGTGGCGGGGGCGGGGCTGGCGGCGTTCCCCGCGCTGCGCCTGGGCGTCTACCCGCACAACCTCTTCCTGGAGATTCTCTGCGAGGGCGGCGGCGTGGGGCTGCTCCTGTTCGCGGGCGTCATCGCCGCCTTCGTGCGCTCGGCGTTCCTCAGGCGCCAGGGCCTGGACGGCGCCACCGTGGGCGCGGCGGTGCTGGTGCTCCTGGGCAGCCAGTCCAGCGGCGACCTCTACGACAGCCGCGCCCTCTTCCTCTTGATGGTGATGGCCTCCGCGACCGCGGACCCCGGGCGGAAGCCCGCGCAGTCCGGCCCTCCCCTTCCCCACGACCTTCCCCAACCCTCATTCACAGGAGCCGCCTGACATGCGCATCGTCTATCTGCATCAGTACTTCAACACCCCCACCATGCACGGGGGCACGCGCTCCTATGAGCTCGCACGGCGCCTGGTCTCCATGGGCCACGAGGTCCACATGGTGACCTCCGACACCCGCACGGACGGCAGTCAGGGCAAGGGCTGGCGCGAGTCCAACGAGAGCGGCATCCAGGTGCACTGGCTGCCGGTGCCCTACAACAACGCCATGAGCTACCCGGACCGCATCCGGGCCTTCAGCCACTTCGCGGTCAACTCCACGCGCCGCGCCGCGCAGCTGCCCGCGGACGTCTTCTTCGCCACCAGCACGCCGCTCACCATCGCGGTGCCGGGCATCGCCGCGTCGCGGTGGAACAAGCGGCCCATGGTCTTCGAGGTGCGCGACCTGTGGCCCGCCATCCCCATCGCGGTGGGCGCGCTCAAGAGCCGCTCCGCCATCATGGCCGCGCAGCTGTTGGAGAAGGCCGCGTACGCGGGCGCGGAGCACATCGTCGCGCTGTCGCCGGGCATGAAGGCGGGCGTGGAGGCGGCGGGCGTGCCGTCGGAGAAGATCACCATCATCCCCAACCTCTGCGACCCGGAGCGCTTCCAGGTGCCGGCGTCCGCGGGTCAGGAGTTCCGGCAGAAGTACGCGTGGCTGGGGGACCGGCCCATGGTGCTGTACGCGGGCACGCTGGGGCTGGTGAACGGCGTGGAGTACCTGGTGCGGGTGGCCGCGGAGATGCGCAAGCTGGACCCGGAGGTCCGCTTCGTCATCATGGGCCAGGGCCGTGAAGAGGCCCTGCTGCACGCGCTGGCGGAGCGGCTGGGCGTGAAGGGGGAGAACCTCTTCTTCCTGCCCAGCGTGCCCAAGGAGCAGGTGCCCGCGGTGCTGAGCGCGGCCACCATCGCCACGTCGCTGTTCACGGACGTGCCGGGCATGCAGGACAACTCCGCCAACAAGTTCTTCGACGCGCTCGCCGCGGGCCGTCCGCTGGCGCTCAACTACGGCGGCTGGCAGGCGGAGCTGCTGGACCGGGAGGCCTTTGGCCTCAGGCTGCCGCCCAAGGACATCCCCGCCGCGGCGGCCATGCTGGCCAGGAGGCTGCGCGACCCGCGCTGGCTCGCGGAGGCCGGCGCGCTGGCCGGGAAGCTGGGCCGGGAGCGCTACTCCGCGGACATCGCGGCGAAGCGCCTGTCGGAGGTGCTGCAACGCGCGGCGGCGGCCCGCTCATGACCGCGCGCTCGGTGGGGAGCAACTTCATCTGGTCGCTCTCCGCCGGGCTCTTCTATGCCCTCGCGCAGTGGGGCGTCCTGGTGGCCTTCGCGCGGCTGGCCACCATGGAGGAGGTGGGCCAGTTCGCGCTCGCCCTGGCCATCACCGCCCCGGTGCTGCTGATGGCGCGCATGCAGCTGCGCACGCTCCAGGCCACGGACGCGAAAAGCGCCTTCGGCTTCCAGCACTACCTGGGCCTGATGGTGCTCAACGTCGTGGCGGGCGTGGCGGTGTGCTGCGCCATCGCCACGGGGATGGCGGACTCCCTCCACGCGGGCTGGGTCATCGCGCTGGTGGCGCTGGCCAAGGGCTTCGAGGCGGTGAGCGAGGTGTTCTACGGCGCGCTCCAGAAGGTGGAGCGGCTGGGGCTCATCGCCCGGTCCACCATCGCCAAGAGCGTGCTGTCCGTGGTGCTGGTGCCGCTGGCGCTGTGGCTCACGCACAGCCCCATCGCCGGCGCGGCGGCCATGGCCTTCGCGTGGGCCATCGTCCTCTTCGTCTTCGACGCGCGGACGCTCCGGCGCGAGTTCCCCGGCGTGCGCCCCTGGAGCACCCTCTGGCGCACGCCGTGGCGGCAGGAGGGCGCGCGGCTCAAGGCGCTCTTCCTCTTGTGCTGGGTGCTGGGCCTCACCGCGCTGATGGCGGCGCTGCGGCCCAACATCCCCCGCTACCTGCTGGAGGCGCACGCGGGCCAGGCGGAGCTGGGCATGTACGCCGCGCTCGCGTACTTCGCCGCGCTGGGCGGCCGGGTGGTGCATTCCCTGGGGCAGGCGGTGAGCCCCCGGCTGGGGCGCTACCACGCGGCGGGGGACGCGCGCCGCTACGGCAAGGTGCTGATGGGCTTCACGGCGGCGTCCGCGGGGGTGGGACTGTGCGCCATCGCCGGTGCGGCGCTGCTCGGCCGGTGGGCGCTGACGCTCTTCTACGGGGCCGCCTACGCCAGAAACCTCACGTTGTTCGTCTGGCTGATGGCCGCCGCGGCGCTGGAGTACGTCTGCGTGAGCCTCGCGGTGGGGCTCACCGCGGCGCGCGAGCTCAAGGGCCAGGTGGTGCTGCTCGTCGTCTCCGTGTCCGTGGTCGCGCTGGGCAGCGCGGTGTGGGTGCCGCGCGTGGGCCCGGTGGGCGCCGCATGGGCCCTGGGGCTGGGGTGGGTGTCGGAACTCGTGTGCAGCGTCTGGCTGACCCTGCGCGTCTGGCGGCGGCTGACGGCCCCGGAGCCCGCGCAAGCGCTCCCAGCCGTCCCCTCAGGCCCCGTGGATGCACGGGAGTCGACAGCAGGGTGAGTCCCAGGGGTCGTGGTGGAGGGCCGGAAGGATTTCTAGCCTTTCCGGCTTCAAGGAGCGGCGTCCCCATGCAAAGACAGGCAGGAACCGGGTTGTTCCTCAAGCGGTGCATCGACGTGGTGGCGGCGGGAGTGGGCTTGCTATGCCTTTCCCCGGTGATGGCCGCCACGGGGCTGTTCGTCCGTCTGTCGATGGGCGGCCCCGTCCTCTTCCGGCAGCGGCGCCCGGGGAAGAACGGCCAGCTGTTCACCGTCCTCAAGTTCCGCACCATGCTGGAGGCCACGGACGCGAACGGCCAGGTATTGCCGGACGAGCTGCGCCTCACCTGGGCCGGGCGGCTCTTGCGCTCCACCAGCCTGGATGAGCTGCCGCAGCTGTGGAACGTGCTCCGGGGCGACATGAGCCTGGTGGGGCCCCGTCCGCTGCTCGTGGAGTACCTGCCGCGCTACTCCGCGGAGCAGGCGCGGCGCCACGACGTGCTGCCCGGCATCACCGGCTGGGCACAGATCAACGGCCGCAACGCGCTCTCCTGGGAGGAGCGCTTCCACCAGGACGTCTGGTACGTGGACCACTGGAGCCTGGCGCTGGACCTGAAGGTGCTGGCGCTGACGGTGGTGCGCGTGCTGCAGCGCCAGGGCATCTCCTTCGCCAGCGAGGCCACCATGCACAAGTTCATGGGCACCCCGCAGCCGGAGGCCAGGGTCGTGGCGCTCCGGCAGCAGGAACAGGCCCCCGTCAGCCCGCCGTCCGCAGCCCCTGTTTCCGGGGAACGGCTCGGACCACCTCCACCACCCGCTCGAGTTCCCGGCGCGTGAGGTTGGAGCCGGACGGCAGGCACAGGCCGTGGCGGAACAGGTCCTCCGCCACGCTGCCCCGCCGCCGCTCGAAGTTCGCGAAGACGGGCTGAAGGTGCATGGGCTTCCACACCGGCCGCGCCTCGATGTTCTCCCGCTCCAGCGCGACCCTCACCGCTTCCCGGTCCGCGCCGAACGCCTCCGGGTCGATGGTGAGGGTCGTCAGCCAGCGCGTGTGCCGGCCCCACGGGGCCTCCGGCATGAACTGGATGCCCGGCAGGTCCCGGAAGGCCTCCGCGTAGAAGGCGTGGTTCGCGCGGCGCGCGGCCACCCGGTCCTCCAGCACGTGCAGCTGCCCCCGCCCGATGGCGGCCAGCACGTTGCTCATCCGGTAGTTGTAGCCCACTTCCGAGTGCTGGTAGTGCGGCGCCGTGTCGCGCGCCTGCGTGGCCAGCTTGAGGGCGTGCTGCACCAGCTCGCCGTCCGCGGACACCAGCATCCCGCCACCGGACGTGGTGAGGATCTTGTTGCCGTTGAACGAATAGATGCCCACGCGGCCCACCGTGCCGGGGGCCCGCCCCTTGTACGTGCTGCCCAGGGCCTCCGCCGCGTCCTCCACCACGGGCACGCCGTAGCGGTCGCAGGCGGCCATGAGGGGATCCAGGTCCGCGCTCTGGCCGTACAGGTGCACCACCACCACGGCGCGGGGCAGCCGGCCCAGCCGGGCCCGCATCGCCAGCTCCTCCTCCAGCAGCGCGGCGTCCATGTTCCAGGACGTGCGCTCACTGTCGATGAAGACGGGGCAGGCGCCCAGGTAGCGGATGGGATTCACCGACGCGGAGAAGGTGAGCGTGCTCACCAGCACGTCGTCGCCGGGCCCCACGCCCACCAGCTGGAGCGCCAGGTGGAGCGCGGCCGTCCCGGAGCTCAGCGCCAGCGCGTGCGGCGTGCCCACGCACCGGGCGAACTCCTCCTGGAAGGCATCGACGTGGGGGCCCAGGGGGGCAATCCAATTGCTTGCGAACGCGTCGTCGACGTAGCCGCGCTCGAGCGTGCCCATGTGGGGCGAGGACAGATAGATGCGGGAGGACATGCGAAGAGCTCCAGGCAAGACCGGGCATTCGGAACCCGGCATTGCCTGGAGCGTTCGCACACTCCCTCCTCCCGCGCGCTCGGGCGGGAGGAGGGTGTGTGTGTTTCACATCGTGGAATCCGGACTAGAGCGCCGAACCCTGGGACAGCAGCTTCGCGTTGAGCGCGCCGTTGCCGTAGTACTGGGTGTTCTGGCCCACGGTGTGGGACTCCAGACGCTGCTGGAGGGCGGCGTTGTAGCGGCCCAGCTTCACCAGGCCGTCATTGAACCAGCCCGTGCCGCTGCCCGTGCCGTCCACGTAGTTGCCGTACCGCTTGGCGGACGGCCAGATGACGTTGTTCAGGGTGACGACGAACTTGCGCATGTCCGCGTCCGTCCACTCCATGCCCGCGTCGTGGGCTTCCACGATGTAGGCCATCACGCCGTTGCCGTGCGCCACGTCCTGGCCCGGGCGCTTCTTGGAGCCCCACTCGGCGGCCCAGAAGTACGCGTTGGCGTTGACCGGGCTGTTCATCAGCTGGCCGCGCAGCGACGAGGTGTTGTTGGGCATGTCACGGTTGATGTTGTTGAAGACGGTCATGTACTGCGCCCGCTTCGTGGAGTCCGTCGTCATCTTCGACAGGTCCATGGCGATGTAGGCCCAGTGCGACGCCATGTGCGTATTGACGCGGTAGATGTAGCTGTTCGCGCCGCGCTTGAGCCACTTCTCGAACATGTTCCGTTCGGTGAACGCCAGCAGCTTGTCGTACTGCGACTTGTACGTGCTGTTGTTGTAGAGCGCGGGCGTCTCACGGATGGTGCGCAGCATGCGCGTCACGTAACGCCAGCAGTAGCTCTCGAACAGGGGGACTTCCTGGCCCAGCGTGTCCGAGCGGGCGGACGCCCAGCCCAGGTAGCTGTCCTTGAACTGGCTCCTGGGCAGCGAAGAGGAGACCTTCGCGTTGTTGACCATGTTGTTCACATACAGCAGCGCCCGGTCCATGTACTGCGTCTTGCCGGTGGCGCGGTACATCGCGGTGTTGCCGTCGACGCCGTAGGCGAGGTCGTAGAACTGCCAGCTGTCCAGCGACCGGCTCTTGGGCAGGAAGCTGGAGGTGTGCTCCGAAGCCCAGCGCTTCAGGAACAGCGTCTCCCAGGCCGCGACGGTGCGCAGGCTGACGGCGGCCTGCGCGGTCGTGCCGAGGCTCTCCTCCATGGAGGAGGCAGGCGACTCCGCGGCGGCAGGGGCGTCCGCGTCCGGAGTGGGAGCGGCCTCGGCCTCCGGCTCGGAGGGACCGACCGCGATTTGCTCTTCGGGGGAAGAGGGAGCGAGCGTGTCCGCGCCAGGGGCGGAAACGTCGGTGCTACCTGGGGTGTTATCTCCGTTGGGGCTGGCCGTGCTGACACCGTCCTGCTCGGGCTGGGGGCCGCATGCCCCCCCCATCAGCAGGGACAGCGACAACAGGGACGACAGGGCGCGACCAGAGTTGCGACGACGGGATTCCAACATCAGGGGGGTCCTGTGGGGTAGCTCCCGTCAACCGCCCGGTAGGCTACCCTGTTGTGGGAACGCCGGAGTGCGTTCACTGGACGCCCAAAGGATTTGGCGGCCCAGGTAATTCCTTTGTGATTAGACAAAAAAATCACTGGGACCGCCTGCAAGTTGTCAGTCCAAGGCCCCATGGGCCTGTCCGCCTGAGCTGGCGGACTCAGGGTGGGGGATGAATGACAAGGACAGGGCAGGCGAGCGCCATCCTGATTCCCGACGCGGGCGCCTCGGCGCTGTCCGGGCAGTACTTCCGCTCCGAGCATCACCTACGCGCCGAGCAGGTGACCCATACGCTGGTCATCAAAAACGATACAGACAGGGCGTTGCGCGTGCCACTCATCGTGCGAGCGATTGAGGGAACGCCGTATCGCGACGCCATTTCTCCGTATGGCTTTCCGGGCGGTGAAGTGGACGGGTTGAGCGAGGTGCCTGCACCTGCCGTGGATTGGCGGGGCACGGAGTTGGTCAGCATCTTCGTGAGGGAGCGGGTTCAGGGACCGCACTGTTTCGCGGCAGGCACGGCCCGCAACGAGGTCTTCTTCGTGGACCCTTGCCGCCCGCTCACACCGCGGGAGATGCACCGCCGACACATGCGGCGAAATGCCCGGCTGGGGTTCGTGAGCACGGTGTGTGAGGCCCGGGACGCGCCCTCCGAGGAGCGCGCGGGGTTTCGCGAGGTGTACCGGCAGACCATGGTCCGGGACCAGGCGTGCCGCCGGTACTTCTTCTCCGACGCGTACTTCGAGGAGCTGTTCGCGTCTCCGGAGGCCTGGCTCGCGACGACGCGCGCGCCGGACGGGACGGTCGCCTCCGCGGCCCTGGTCGTCCGCAGTGACGGCCTCCTGCACTACTACCTGGGCGGCACGGCGGACGCGCACCTGGCGCGCTCCCCGGCGAAGAACGTCTTCGGCGAGATGATCTCCCTGTGCCTGCGGCTGGGGCTTCCGCTCCACCTGGGGGGCGGGCTCTCGCCGGGGGACGGCCTGGAGGACTTCAAGCGCGGCTTCTCCAACGCCAGCGGGCGCATCCACACGCACGAAATCGTCTGCGACGCGGCGGTGTACGCCGCGCTTTCTGAGGGCCACGCCGCCAGCGACTTCTTTCCGGCCTACCGCGCGCACCTCTCATGACGAAAAGCCCCGGCCTCCCGCCCCTTGTGGGGGCACGGGAGACCGGGGCTCCTCGTGGACGGCGACGGCCGGGGCCGCGTGGGGTTCAGGCGCTGACGTTCTGCTCCGCCGCGGACGGCTTCGCGGGAGCGAAGGCGGGCAGCACCTTCGCCACCGTCCCCGTCATCTTCGACGGGGTGTACGCGGGGATGAGGTCCTGGAGGGCGCGCTTCACGTCGTGGGTGTCACCGGCGCGGGCCGCGCGGTCCAGGCGCCTGAGCTGCAGCTGGAAGTCCGAGGGCGGCGCGGGGCTGCGGGCCACCTTGATGCGGTTGCGCACCTGCTGGGTGAGCTCCTCCTCCTCGGACATGAGCACCTCCTCCAGCTTCTCCCCCGGGCGCAGGCCCGTGTAGACGATGGAGATGTCCTTGTCCGGCACCAGGCCCGTCATGGTGATCATGTTCGCGGCCAGCTCCGCGATGCGGACCGGCTCGCCCATGTCCAGGATGCACAGCTCGCCGTAGCCGCCCAGGCCGGCCAGCACCACCAGGCCCACCGCCTCCGGGATGATCATGAAGTAGCGGGTGCAGTCCGGGTGGGTGACCGTGACGGGGCCGCCCGCCTGGATCTGCTGCTTGAAGAGCGGCACCACGCTGCCCGCGGACCCCAGCACGTTGCCGAAGCGGACGGCGCAGAAGGTGGTGCGCGACGTCACGGCGATGTCGCGGATGACCATCTCCGCCAGCCGCTTGGAGGCGCCCATCACCGACGAGGGCTTCACCGCCTTGTCGGTGGAGATGAGGATGAAGCGCTCCGCCCCGCACGCGTCCGCCATGCGCGCCACGTTCTGCGTGCCGAAGACGTTGTTCTTGATGGCCTCCTCCGGCGAGTCCTCCATCAGGGGCACGTGCTTGTGCGCGGCCGCGTGGAAGACGTACTGCGGCGCGAACTCCTGGCCAATGCGCAGCATCCGGTCCAGGTCGCGGATGTCCGCCACCACGGAGTGCACCGGCACATGCGGGTAGCGAGACTGCAGCTGGCGCACCAGCAGGTAGAGCTCGTTCTCGTTGATGTCCACCACCACCAGGGACGCGGGCGAGTGCCCCGCGACCTGCCGGACGATTTCACTGCCAATGGAGCCCGCGCCGCCGGTGACGAGGATGCGGCGGCCCGTCACCAGCCGGTGCACCTCGTCATGGTCGAACGAGATGGCGTCCCGGGGCAGCAGGTGCTCCGGGGACAGGTCGTGCAGCATGGCGGCGGTGATCTTCTGGTCCAGGTAGGCGAACGAGGCCGGGATGATCTTGAAGCTGACGCTCTGGTGCCGGCACAGACTCAAGAGGTGCCGGGTGCGCTCCGGGGACAGCCGGGGGATGGCGATGAGCACCTGCGTCACCCGGTGCTTCTTCATCAGCTCCGGCAGCGCGTCCAGCACGCCGAGCACCGGCTTGCCATTGAGGAACGTGCCCTGCTTGCCGGGGTCGTCATCCACCAGACCGATGACGTGCCACGGGCTGTTGCGGTCCCTCAGCAGGTCGCGCAGCAGCAGGTCCCCGGCGCTGCCCGCGCCCACGATGAGCGTGCGCTGGGAGTCCGTCGCCTTCGCGCGCTGCCGGTCCAGGTACCACTGTCGGACCATCCGCGGGGCGAAGCGGTGAAAGCCCAGCAGCGTGGTGGTGACGAAGAACTCCAGCGCGACCACCTGCCCCGGCAGCGACTCCATGAAGAAGAGGGAGCGCAGCAATTCGAACACGATGGTGCCCGCGAGGCTGGCCAGCTCCAGCCGGACCGCCTCGTGGATGCCGGAGCGGTGGAAGGACCAGCGGTGCAGCCCCAGCCAGATGAGCGTCACCAGGCGCACCGCGACCAGGAGCGCCACGGCCCGGGGCAGGACCTCCTTGCAGGCCGGGGACAGCCCGTCCGCGAAGTGCAGCATCGTGGCGGCGACCAGCGAGCCCGCGATGAGGATCGCGTCCACGCCCAGCATCCGCAGCCAGCCGAAGCGGTGAGCCCTTCGCGGTGCATGCTCCGGGGTCTCCCGTGGCCCTGCGTCCAGGCTCATCGCTTCCAGATTCTGACCGTGTTTCATCGATGTCTCCCCCTCCGGCCCGGCGTCCACGGAAAATCCGCCGTCCTCCCACCGCGTAATCAGGAAGACACGCCCTAGCTCGGAATCGCGGAAAGGTGGACGCGCGTCCAGTGCCATCACAGCCGTCCAGGAGTGCTGTCCGACTCGATTCCCAGACGCTTGCGTGACAGCGGGCAGGCATCCTGCCCCGCGGGGCCATACCCCAGACACCGCCGCGGTCTCCAGGCGACGGAAGCCCACGGGCAACGGGCCTGCCGCGGGGGTGTTTCAGCGAGGTGACACCTCCCCTGGAGGAAGGGGCAGGCGCGGCCGTGGCGCGATGGTCGCGGCGCCGGGCTGACACTTCGCGAGTCTTGCTCCGCCCAAGCCCTCCCGCCACGCTTGGGCCATGACGACCGAATTCATCCTGCTCCGGCACGGGGAGACGGAGTGGAACGCCCTGGGGCGCCTGCAGGGGCACCTGAACAGCATGCTCAGCCGTGAAGGACGGCGGCAGGCGGAGGCGCTCGCGGAGCGGCTGGCCACCCTTCCCTTCCAGGCCCTCTACAGCAGCGACCTGGACCGCGCGGTGCAGACGGCCTCATGCATCGCGGCGAGGACGGGGCACGACGTCCAGCGGGACGCGCGCCTGCGGGAGCGCGGGCTGGGCGTGCTCGAAGGGCTGACGCGCGCGGAGGCCGGCCAGCGCCACCCGGCCGTCTTCGCCGCGTACTCGGAGGGCCATGCCGACTACGTGGTGCCCGAAGGGGAGAGCACGTCCCAGCGCCTGCGGCTGGCGCTGCACTGCCTGGAGGAGCTGGGGGCGCGCCATCCGGGGGCCCGCGTCGTGGTGGTCACCCACGGCGGCCTGCTCAGCGCCCTGCTGCGCCACTGCCTGGGCATCCCCGCCGCCGCGCCGCGCGCCTTCTCCGTCCTCAACGCGGGTTGGAACCAGTTCGACCTCCATGAGGGGTCCTTGCGGATGGTGACCTGGGGGGACGTCAGCCACCTGCGCGCGCTCAGCCTGGACGACACCTGAGGCGACGGTGACGGACAGTGCCTGGATGGACGTACACTGGCGCGCGCCATGCGCACGCCAACCGCTCCGGGGCTGGGACCGCCGGCCGTCTTCGTGGGCCGAGCCCACGAGGTACGGCGGCTGGGGGACATGCTGAGGCGCGTGCGCACAGGGGTCGTCTACGGACTGCCCGGCGCGGGCAAGTCCGCGCTGGTGGCGGCGGTGGCCGCGAAGCACCGGGGCCCCGTCGTGCACCGGCGCGTGCGTCCCGGGGACACGCTGGACACGGTGGTGGACGACGTGCGCCGCCTGCTGAGCGAAGCGCCCGTGGCCCAGGCCCTGTCGGACGCGTCCCGGCTGGAGGCGCTGGCGGGCGAGCTGGAGGCGCGCCGCGCCCTGTGCGTGCTGGACGACCTGCACGTGCTCGGGCCGCCGGAGCGCGCGGCGCTGGTGGAGGACCTGGGAGGCCGGCTGAGGCAGGGCACGCTGCTGGCCACCTCGCGCGAATCGGTCCCCCGGCACGCGGCGAGCCCGGACCGGGTGGAGCTGCGGCTGGAGGGCCTGTCGGAGGAGGCCGCGCGAGAGCTGTGGCGGGAGCTGGACGCGCTCTACGGCGAGCGCGACGGCTTCGACGCGGCGTGGGGCCGCTCGCGGGGCCTGCCCTTCCTCCTGCGCCGCGCCCACGCGGGGGACACGGGCGGGGACGAACCGGTGCGAGCGGCGCTCGCGGCGCTGCCCGCGGACGAACGGCGGCTGGCCGCGATGCTGGCCTTGAGCCAGCTGCCGCTCACCGCGAGCACGCTGCGGCCGGTGCTGCCCGGCGACGCGGCGGGCGAGACGCTGCGCCAGCTGGGCGCGAAGCTGCTGGTGGAGACGGACTCGCGGGGCCGGCACGGCGTGCACGACCTGGTGCGCGAAGCCATGGTGTCCCTGCTGTCGCCGGACGAAGCGCGCGCCGCCCACGAAGCGCTGCTGGAGGTCCTGGAACAGGAGCCCCTGCCCGCGGTGGTCCGGGTGCGCGCGGTGTGCCGCCACCTCCAGGCGCTCGGCCGGCATGAAGCGCGCGCGGCCTTCATCGTCGCGCAGGCGGAGGCCCTGGTGCGCCACGGCGCCGCGGACGAGCTGCTGGGCCTGCTGGACTCGCTGCCCGCCGCGCTGCGCACGCCCCAGGTGAAGCTGGCCCATGCGCGCGCGCGGGTGCGGCTGCTCGATTTGCGCCGGGCCTATCCGGAGCTGTTGGCCCTGCGCGCCTCACTGGAGGCCGCCGCCGGAGCGCCGGAGCCGGAGTCGAACGAAGCCCTGCGCGAGGGCGTGGGCGCCGTGCTGGTGCGGGTGGCCCTCTTCGCGCTGGAGCCGGAGGCCTGCGAGCGCACGCTGGAGTCCATGCCGGTGCCGAGCAGCGCGGAGGTCTTCCTCCAGCAATTGCTGGCATGGACCGCGCTGCGCTTCTTCCAGGGACGGCTGGAGGAATCCCTGGCGATGCTGGACAACGCCGCCGCCGCGACCGGGGACCGGCGCGTGCTGGGCTGGTGCGCCTACGCCCGCGCGCTGATGCTCTGGATTGAAGGCCGCGACAGCGAGCTGGCGGAGCCCCTGGCCCAATGCGTGTCATTGCTGGAGGACGCGCCGCTCGACTCGCGAGGCCCCCTGGTGGCGGCCATGTCCGCGGGCATCCTCAGCCGGCTGGGCCGCTTCACGGAGGCCGACGCCGCGCTCGCCAGCGCCCGGGAGCGCCTGGGCCAGCTGGGCGCCCCCCGCCTCGCGCTGGAGCTGGACTGCATCGCGGCGTGGGTGCGCGGAGAGTCAGGGCAGCGCAGGGCGGCGCTCGCGGCGCTGCGGGAGACGGAAGCCCGCGCGGAGAAGGCGGGCTACCTCTTCGTCCGGCTGCTCTGCCGCGTGGGCTCGGGCCGCATGCTGCTGGAGCTGGGCCGGCGCGCGGAGGGCCACGCGCAATTGGATGCCGTGGAGGAGGAGGTCCGGGCACGCGGCGTGGTGGGGCTGATGCGGGCCGCCCGGGTGGCGCGCACGCTGGACGTGCCGGGACCGGACGCACCGCCCATCACCGTGGAGCCCCGCGAGGTGCGCCCTGGCATCGCCGCCCGCCAGCGCGCCCTCGCCGCCCTGTCCGCCGCCTGGAGCGCGGACGTCCCGCGCGCCACGGCGCTGCTCACCGCGCTGGAGCCCCTGTCCCGCGGTGACGACTTCGCGCTGGAGCGCACGCTGGGGCACCTGGCCCGCGCCACGCTCCACCGCCACGCGGGCCGCGCCCGCGAGGCGGCCCAGTCCCTGGAGGAGGCCACGCGCGAGGGGGCCGGGGGCGGCGTGGACCCCGAGCTGATGGCGGAGCTGACCCGGCCGCTCGCCTCCAGCGCGCAAGCCGCGTCCCTCCCGGAAGCGCCCGCGCCGGAGGCGGTGGTGCTGGATGCCCGCCGTCACGAACTGCGAGCCCCGGGGAAGACCGTCTCCCTGGAGCGCAGGGCCCTGCCGCGGAGGCTGCTCTACGCGCTGGCCCGCCAGCCGGGCCGCATCCTGTCGAAGGAGGACTGCGTGCGCGCCATGTGGAACGCGGACTACGACCCGCGCCTGCATGACAACGCCTTGCGCGTCCACGTGAGCCACGTGCGAGACATGCTGGAGGGCACCGGCACCCGCGTGCTCTTCGAGGACCCCGGCTACCGCCTGGAGGTGTCTCCAGGCTTCACCTTCGTCCCATGTGACACGATGTAGCAGTCATTCCAACCCCATCACAGTAGTTATCCAGTTACAATAAATCGACACCCGGGGTGTTTACAAAGAGTCCACGATTCCTCCAGAATCCCCGCGCCTCACACTTATCGTTAAAAACGGGGTTCACATGATTTCGGCTCAGATGGTGCGTCGCTGGACTGCCGCCAGCGCGGTGTCGCTGCTGGTCGTCGGTTGCGGTCCCCAGACCACGGAAGAGAAGCAGACCCAGCCGGAGACGCCGGCTCCCGCCACCACCACCCAGGAGATCGTCGGTGGCTCGGCCACCACCATCGCGGCGAACCCCTGGCAGGTCTCGCTGCAGAGCAGCGGCGGCAGCCACTTCTGCGGCGGCTCCATCATCAACGAGAACTGGATCCTCACCGCGCAGCACTGCGTGAACTCCGGTGGCTCCATCTCCAAGCCGGGCCGCATCGTCGCGGGCGTCACCAACCGCACCACCACCACCGGCGGCCAGGTCCGCACCGTGTCCCAGGTGGTCGTGTACCCGGGCTACGTGGACGCCAACTACGGCAAGGACGCGGCGCTCCTCAAGCTGTCCTCGCCGCTGGACCTGAGCGGCGCGAACGTGCAGGCCATCCCCTACGTCACCGCGGCGGACGCGGCGGCGGGCGTGGCCGGCGTGGGCGCCGTGGCGCGCGTCACGGGCTGGGGCACGCTGTCCAGCGGCTCCTCCTCGCTGCCGACCACGCTCCAGACGGTGGACGTGAACATCATCAGCAACGCGGACGCGCAGGCCGACTACCAGGGCCAGGAGACCATCACCGCGGACCAGCTGGGCGCGACGGCTCCGGGCAAGGACGCCTGCCAGGGTGACAGCGGCGGTCCCCTCACCGTCCTCAAGGGCAGCACCCGCGTGCTCGCGGGCATCGTGAGCTGGGGCTACGGCTGCGCCGACCCGTCCTACGCGGGCATGTACGGCCGCGTGTCGTCCTTCGCCAGCTGGATCGACAGCACCATCAACGCCCCGCAGCAGCCGACGCAGACGCTGCTGAACCAGACCGGCATCTCCGGCGCGGCCAGCTCCTTCAAGCACTACGCCATCACCGTCCCCGCGGGCGCCACCACCCTGACGGTGGAGCAGTCCGGCGGCACGGGTGACGCGGACCTCTACGTGCGCCAGGGCTCGCAGCCCACCACGACCGCGTACAACTGCCGCCCGTACCTCAGCGGCAACGCGGAGACCTGCACCATCACCGCCCCCGCGGCCGGCACCTGGTACGTCTCCGTGCGTGGCTACTCCGCGTACTCGGGCGTCACCGTGAAGGCCACGGTGCCGTAGTCGTCGCCTGACACGGCGTGAGCGCGCGAAGCCCTCTTCCTCCCTTCGCGGAGGGAGGGGGCTTTCGTGTTTCAGCGCCCCCGGGTGCTCGGAGTGCTACACCCGGTGTCATGGCCCGGCCCAGAGCTTCGCGCTGTCCCCACTGCAACGCCCCGTTCACGCCCCAGGTGGCGAAGACGCACTACGTCTGCGGCTACTGCGGCCACGCCTTCGACCTGGACGGCCCGCCTCCGGTGCGGCCCGGTCCGCGCCCGCCGCCGCCCGCCCAGGCGAACCGGCATGTCCTGCCGATGCTCGCGGGCGTCGCGGTGATGGTCCTGATGGGAGTCATGGGCGCGGTGTTCGCCCTCGCCGGAGCCCCGGATGAGCCC
>NZ_RAVY01000208.1:0-16875 GCF_003611625.1 Corallococcus sp. CA054B | reverse complement strand
TTTCGGGGGCGCCTTCATGACAGAGTGAGTGTCATGCCCTCTGGTGGCGTCTCGACGGCCGAGCTCGCGGACCTGCTTGCGGCGCTGCCCTTCGGCCACCGGCTGTGGGTGCGCGGCATGGGGCGGTGTCTCTACCCGCTGCTCCGCAGCGGGGACGCGGTGCGGCTGTTGCGCTGCGGGCCGGAGCGGCTGGCGCGCGGGGACGTGGCGCTGGTGCGGCATGGGCCCCGGCTGGCCGCGCAGGTGGTGCTTTCCACGGAGCCCTGGGTGACGGAGTCGCTGTTGGGCGGCACGGACGTGGCGGGCGGGGAGCTGGTGGGGCGCATCATCGCGCTCAAGCGCGGGCGGTGGGTGATGCGGCTGCCCAGGCCCACGCGGCCGGCGCTGTTCCTCTTGCAGCGCACCCTGTCCGGCGTGTGGACGAAGCCCGCGTCCCGCGCCGTGTTCCGCCACCTGCGCGACCTGTTCTCCGGGTGGACGAAGCCGCTGCGCCGCCAGTTCGTGGGGCCGCTGGAAATCCGGCTGGTGCGCCCGGAGGACCTGGACGCGCTGCTCGCCTTCGCCACGGAGCGGCTGGTGGTGTCCGGCACCTTCCTGCGCCGGCAGCTGCGCGACCGGTGGGGCCTGCCGCAAGACAGGCGCGTGGGCGCGGCGGCGGGCGCGTTCGATGCGCAGGGGCACCTGCTCGGCTTCGCCTGGGCGGACGACTACCATCAGGAGGGGCTGTCCCTGGACGGCTTCTGGGTGCGCTCGCTGGTGGTGTCCCCCAAGGTGCGGCGCATGGGCGTGGCCACCGCGCTGGTGCGGTGCCTGGTGGAGGAGATCCACCGGCAGGGCGCGGACCGGCTCCACGCGGACATCGACGAGGACAACACCGCCTCCCTGCGGACCTTCTCCGGCCTGGGGTTCCACCCCGCGCCGGACGCGCTGACCGTCGCCACGAACCAGCAGTGGGACGCGGCCGGGGGGAGCAAGCGACTGGTCGTGCTGGTGCGCCCGCTCCCGGCCTGACGCCGGATGGGAGTTGCGCTCTTCCCGTGGCTGGGCCAAACGGCAGGGCGTCCTGCTTCAGGCCGCGGGCAGGGAAGGGTGGATCCGGTGTCTGAAGGGCGTGAGGGTGCGCAGTGGAAGGCGGACGGGGCGCTGGTGCTCCTCACGGTCTTCTGGGGACTGACGTTCGTGGTGGTGAAGGACGCGCTCGCGTTCGCGGATCCGTTCACGTTCCTCACCCTGCGCTTCATCGTGGGCGCGGCGGTGCTGGCCGTCATCGCGCGCGGGCGGATGTTCGCGCCCGGCATCATCCCCAAGGGGCTGCTGCTGGCGGTGGTGCTGTTCCTGTGCTTCGCGCTCCAGACCGTGGGGCTGACGGACACCACGCCGTCGCGCGCGGCGTTCCTCACCGGCCTCAACGTCCTCTTCGTCCCGCTGCTGTCCATGGTGCTGCTCCGGCGCATGCCCCGGTGGGGCACCTCCGTGGGCGTGGTGCTGGCGGCGGTGGGGCTGTACTGGCTGACGCGGCCCACTCCGAACGACGCGATGTCCGGGGGCGGCTTGCGCCTGGGGGACTGGCTGTCCATCGGGTGCGCGTTGGCGTACGCGGGGCACATCCTGCTCACCGAGCGCTTCGCCACGAAGGACAACGCCCTGGGGCTGGTGGCGGTGCAGCTCATCGGCGTGGCGGTGATGTCCGCGCTGTGCCTGCCCTTCGTGGAGCGCAAGCTGGAGTGGAGCCAGCCGCTGGTGGTGGCGGTGCTCGCGTGTGGCGTGCTCGCGAGCGCGGTGGCCATCCTGGTGCAGACCTGGGGCCAGGCGCGCACCTCCGCGGTGCGCGCGGCGCTCATCTTCGCGCTGGAGCCGGTGTTCGCCTCGGCCTACTCCGTGGCGGTGGGCCGCGAGGTGCTGGGCGCCAAGGAGTGGCTGGGCGGCGCGCTCATCGTCGTGGGCGTCTTCGCGTCGGAGCTGGGCGCGGCGGTGTGGGACGGATGGCGGGCACGGGGCCGCACGCCCGCCGCCTGAGCATCCGACGCGGCTCCGCCCGGGAGCGCGAGCGGCCGGGCCGCGCTATAGACAGCGCCCATCCCATGAGCGTGGAGCTGAGACGCAACGGCCTGCACCTGACGGGCACGCCCCTGTCGCTGGACGCGAAGCGCAAGTCGCCGCTGTCCTTCGTCAGTCACGGGCACTCGGACCACATCGCCCGCCACGAGAGCACCATCGCCACGGCCGCCACGCTGCGCTTCATGGCCCACCGGTTGGGGCCGGTGGCGTCCCCGCTGTCCGTGCCGTTCCGCCGCCCGTTCGAGCTGGGGCCGCTGCTCCTGGAGCTGTTGCCCGCGGGCCACATCCTGGGCAGCGCGCAGCTGCGCGTCACGCGCGCGGATGGCAAGCGCATCGTCTACACGGGGGACCTCAACACCGCGCCGTCGCTCACCGCGGAGGCCACGGAGGTCGCGACCTGCGACACGCTGGTCATCGAGTCCACCTTCGGGCACCCGCGCTACCGCTTCCCGCCGCGCCCGGAGGTGCTGGGGCAGGTGGAGACGTGGCTGCGCGCGCAGCTGAACCGGGGCGTGACGCCGGTGCTACTGGGCTATCCCCTGGGCAAGAGCCAGGAGGCGATGAAGCAGCTGGCCCTGCGCGGCTTCCACCTGGTGGCGCATCCGTCCATCTTCGAGGTCGCGGAGCTGTACGCGGAGCTGGGCGTCCCCATCGAGAACCTGCGCTGCTACGACGGCCGCGTGGAGCCGGGCGAGGTGCTCTTCTTCCCGCCGCACCTGGCGCGAGGCGGGGCCCTGGCGCCGCACTGGCCCCGGGCGACGGCGGTGCTCACCGGCTGGGCCATGGACCCCGGCGGCGCGCGGCGCTACGGCGCGGACGTGGCCTTCCCGCTGTCGGACCACGCGGACTTCCCGTCCCTCCTGCGCTACGTGAAGGACACCGGCGCGCGGGACGTCATCACCTGCCACGGCTTCGCGGAGGAGCTGGCCCAGGCGCTGCGCGACGCGGGCACGGACGCCCGCCCGCTGGGCAAGCCACAGCAGATGACCCTGTTTTGATTTCGCCGCGCCGGCGTGTTGGAACGGGCGCCCGATATGCCCACTCCTGCTCCCTCGCTGACCGGACACCTGGCCAACGTGCTGCTGTGCACGGACGCTGAACCCAAGCGCTTCGTCACCCGGGAGGTCCCCGAGGTGACGGTCGACTTCGCGGGCATCGTCGGAGACCGGCACGCGGGCCTCACGCGCAAGGCGGACGTGCGGGTGCCGTGGTTCCCCAAGGGCACGCTCATCCGCAACACCCGGCAGCTCTCCATCGTGTCACGCGAGGAGCTGGTGGAGGTGGCGCTCACGCTGGGCGTGCCGCACGTGCTGGCGTCGTGGCTGGGCGCGAACCTGGAGCTCGTGGGCGTGCCGCGGCTGACGCACCTTCCGCCGGGGACGCGGCTGTTCTTCCCGGAAGAGGCCACGCTGGTGATGGAAGGGGAGAACCAGCCCTGCGTGGGGCCGGGCCGCGTGATTGAGGCGCACCACCCGGACCGGAAGGGGCTGGCGGGCCGCTTCGTGAAGGCCGCGTGGCAGAAGCGCGGGCTGGTGGGCTGGGTGGAGCGCCCGGGCCTCATCCGCGCGGGCGACGCGGTGCGCGTGATGCTGCCGCCGCCGGTGACGTACTCGCTGCCCTCCGCGCCTTCCGAATCGGAGGCGGCGGGCTGAGCGTCAGTGCAGGGACACGAAGATGCGCAGCTGCCAGGTGTCCTTCGTCACGGCCGGGAAGGAGTCGAAGCGGCTGTGGCGTTGGAACCAGTTCAGCTGCGAGCCCATCCCCAGGTTCTTGTACACGGGGAGGTCCACCTGCAGCTGGGCCTGGCGCACCCGGTGCGAGCCGCCCGAGCCGTCCACCACGAGCACGTGTTCGGCGCCCGCCTCCAGCGTGAGGACCTCCCAGTCCTCGCGCAGGTACGCCATCTGGAGCTGGAAGCCCAGGCCGGGGCCGTAGTCGTAGTCGCGGCCCTCGTTGCCCTCGCTGTCGGTGTGCTCGGAGGTGACGCCGGTGATGAGGCTGCCATCCACGAGCAGCGCGGTCCTCAGCCGGGAGCGGTTGGCGAACCGGTGCTCGTGCAGCAGGCCCGCATCCAGGGACTGGCCGCCCACCTCGTACGCGAGCGTGTCCGTATAATCGAGCTGCTGGAGCAGGCCCAGGCGCAGCTCGTCGCGCTCGGCGCTCCAGAGCGTGGCCTTCACGAGCAGGCCCTGCAGCCGCGCGTTGGTGACGAGGCTGTTCTCCCGGGTGGTGAACTGGACGCGCGCGTCGAAGGCGTCGAAGGGGTGGTGGAAGGTGCCCCGGTACATGTCGCCGTAGCGCAGGGCGCCCTGGATGAAGAACTGATCCTCGCCCCAGGCCAGGGACCTGCCGTCGCCCAGCTTGAGGTAGCCCAGCGAGGCCCAGCCCGCGATGTCGTCCGGCCACCACTCCGTCGGCGAGGGGCCATGGTGGGAAACGTCGCCGCGCAGCACGCGGTTGAAGCCGCGCACGGGGCTGATGATGCCGGCGGTCAGCTCGCGGACGAAGCGCTGCCGGCCCCGGACCTCCGTGTCCAGCACCAGCGAGGACAGCCGGTAGAGCGCTTCGCCCATGGCCACGCCGCCCACGGTCGTGTTGATGAGGTCATTGGCGGACGGCGGCTCGTTCTCCGCGAACAGCTCCCACTGCAGGCTGCCCAGGAAGGTGAGCGGCACCGCGGCCTCGTAAGGCAGGCCGTTGTCGCGCGCGGCCGTGTAGTAGAGGCCGCCGTGATACGGGTGGGCGAACTGGTTGGTGGAGAAGCCGTCCTGGTCCCAGACGAAGCCCGTGCGGAAGTTCTCCTTCCATACGGACGGGGAGATGTACGCCCAGTCCTTGTTCGCGATGTACCGGTCCCACGTCCAGACGACCAGGTTGATGGCGGTCACTTCCCCCAACGCAATCCACGGGTGGGGCCCGGGGGTGTCCCGGATGTCGTCCTCCTTCACGGGCGCATCCGCCGGCAGCGAGGGGTTCTCCTCGGTCGCGGGTGGACAGGGGGCCCACTGGGTCTCCTGGCCGGGCGAAAGCCGCGCCGCGCAGAGGGCCATGACGCTGGACGGAACCGAGCGCACCATGTCCTGTGGCGAACCGTCCGCGAACGCGACGCAGGCGCGCAGGGCGCACGCCAGCGCCACGCCTCGCGGCAGCCACGGCCCCCGGAATCCGCCGCGCCCTGGCGCCCGCCCGCCGTGCCCCATCCGGTCCGCCCGCCCCTCCGCGCGCGGCCCCATGCCGCGCACCCGGAAGGTAAGCAGTCAGGTGTTGGAAAGCGCCCCCGGGTCTCATCCTCACGGGCTGTGGACTAGTAGTGCACGGAGAGGAAGATGCGCAGTTGGTACGCCTCCTTCAGCACGTCCGGGTAGGTGTCGAAGCGGCTGTGGCGGTGGAACCAGTTCAGCTCCGTGCCCAGCCCCAGGTGTTCGAACACCGGGATGTCCGCCTGGAGCTGGCCGGTGAACACCTGGTGTGAGCCCTTGGATCCGTCCAGCACCATGATGTGGGAGGTGCTCGCCTCCAGCGTGAGGACCTCCCAGGCGCCGCGCATGTACGCCAGCTGGAGGTTCAAGCCCAGGCCGGGGCCGTAGTCGTAGTCGCGGTTCGCCTTGCCGCTGTGCTCGGACGAGATGCCGGTGATCAGGCTTCCGTCCAGGAGCAGCGCGGTCCTCAGCTTCGAGCGCTCGCTGAAATGTCGCTCGTGCAGGAGGCCGAACTCCAGGGACTGACCGCCCAGCTCGTACGCCTGCGTGTCCACGTGGCTGATCTGCTGGAGGAAGCCCAGGCGCAGCTCGTCCTTCTCCGTGCTCAAGAGGGATGACTTGGCGATCAACCCCTGGAGCTTCGAGTGGCTGATGAGGCTGCTCTCGGCGGTGGTGAACTGGACGCGCGCGTCGAAGGCGTCGAAGGGGCGGTGGAGGGGGCCCTGGTACATGTCGCCGTAGCGCATGGCGAGCTGGAGGAAGAACTGGTCCTCGCCCCAGGGCAGGGGCTGGCCGTCGCCCAGCTTGAGGTAGCCCACGGTCCCCCAGATGGACAGGTCGCGGGGCCTCCACTCCGTGGGCGTGGGTTCCTGGCGTGTCACGTCGCCGCGCACCACGCGGTTGAAGCCGCGCACGGGGCTCATGGCGGCGGCGGTGAGCTCGCGCACGAAGCGCTCACCGCCCCTGGCCTCCGTGTCGAGCACCAGCGAGGACAGCCGGTAGAGCGCCTCGCCCATGGCCATGCCGCCCACGGACGTGTTGAGGAGGTCGTTGACGGAGGGCGGCTCGTTCTCCGCGAACAGCTCCCACTGCGCGCTGCCAAACAGCGTGAAGGGCAGGGTGGCCAGGTAGGGCACGCCGTTGTCGCGCGCGGCCGTGAAATAGAGGCTGCCGTGGTACGGATGCGCGAACTGGTTGGTGAGGAAGCCGTCCGCGTCCCAGACGAAGCCCGTGCGCAGGTTCTCCTTCCACGAGTCCGGGCCCACCCGCGCCCACTCCGCGTTCGCGAGGACCCGGTCCCACGTCCAGACGAACAGGTTGATGGCGGTGATCTCCCCCACCGCCAGCCACGGGTGGGCCTCCCCCCGGGACGCGTCCTCGCGGACAGTCTCATCGTTCAGCGGGGCATCCGCTGGCGGCCCGGCCCGCTCGGGAGCGTTAGCGGGAGGTGGAGGGGCGTCCTCCCACCGCTCCTCCTGGGCGAAGGCAGGCCCGCTCAGCAGCAGTCCGCAGGCGAGCAGCGCGCCACGCGGAGGCCACGGACTTCCCGCTCCGCCGTGCCCCCGTCCGCGCCTGGCTCGCCCCATATCCCGCCCGCCGCACCCTCGCTCGCGGTGCCACGCCGCGTGCCCTGAAGGTAGGGAGCCGGGCGCGGGATGAACGCCTCCCCTGGGGATGAGAGCGGAAGGGCTTCCTGCACACAGGCGGCGCACGACATGAAAAGGCCCGGCGGGATGCGCGCGGGGCGCTCCGGCCGGGCCTCCACTGCTTCAGCTCCCGCGCCGCGGGAGGCGGGGCACTACGCCTCCGGCGACTGGACGATGAGCTTCTCCTTGCCGCACACGTCGCACCGCACGTGCACGAACAGGTCGTCGTCGCTCTCCTCGGGCACCTCGCCCTCGGGCACGCCCAGCTCCGCCTTGCCCAGCGCCGGCACCTTCGCCGGGATGTCCTGCGCCTTGAGCGACTGCACGTAGGTCATCTCGCGCTCGTGGCACTCGCGCACCTCCGGGCCGGACAGCCACTGCGGCTCCATGCCCTCCGGCAGCCGGCTGAGCAGCTCCAGGTTGGACACGGACTCCGCCAGGTACGCCAGGCGGCGCAGCCGCGCCTCCTCCGGCAGGGCCGCGAACACCTGGAAGCCCTCCAGCAGTGCCTGCCGGTCCTCGCCCGTGGCCGCGTTCGCCAGCTCCAGCGACGCGTCCGCCGACTCCAGCGCCTCGTCCCAGTTGTTCTCCGGGTTGAAGCCCGCCTCCAGCAGCGACGTGTACAGCTGCGCGGCCGCCAGCCGGCGACGCACCTCGTGCACGTGCTCCACCACCTCGTGCGTCAGGCGCAGCTCCAGCAGCGCCCCCGTGGTGCGCGGATCCACGGAGCCCGTGAGGTCGTCCACCTCCACCTCGGTGCGCAGCTCCGCCTTGAGCTGCTTCGCCGCGGCGAAGCGGAACAAGGGCAGCACGCCCACCTCGCGCAGGTACACCGCCGCGACGTTGGCCTCCTTGCCGCCCATGCGCAGCGCCTTCTGCGCGCGCTCCACCGCGCCGGGGTCCGCCGCGGGCTTCTTGTTCTCCAGCCGCGTCTTCACCGCCTCGCGGTAGAGCGTCTCCAGGGAGCTGCCCGGCGGCAGCCGCTGGGGCAAGAGCGGACGCAGGCCCGGCACGTCCAGCACCCAGAGCGGGGGCGCGCCCACGCGCTTGAGGGCGCGGAAGAAGAGCGAGCCCGGCGGATCCTGCGGCCGGAACGGGGGCAGCTCGTCCGGGTGCGGGGACGCCGCGCCGTCCATGGCGCCGCCCGCGTGCGTCTGGCCGAGCATCTTCTCGCGCTGCTCACGGGTGAACGCCGTGATGCCCTGCACCGGCGGGGGCGGCGGCGGCGGGGCCTCCTCGCCGTCCAGGCCCGTCACGCGGTCCATGTCCACGTCGTCCATCTCCAGGTCTTCCAGACCCTTGGCGCCCGTGAAGTCACAGCGCAGGAGCTTGAGCTTCTCGAAGACACAGCCTTCCAGGTTGGCGCCGCGGAAGTCGCAGTCCTGGAGGCGGCCCCCGTGGAAGTAGGCGTTGGTGAGGTCCGTGTCCCGGAAGTTCATCTTCGACAGGTCACAGCGCTCCCACTCGGAGCCCACCAGCTCCAGTCCGGAGAGGTCGGCGTTGGCGGAGAACAGCTGCGTGAACGTGGCGCCCGTCTGGCCGGTGGGCGCCTGGCCGGACTTGCGCAGCTTGTTCCATTCGGCGGAACCGTTCTGGAGCAGCTTCTCGATAGTTGGGGCTTTCGGCATGGACCCCGAATTATTCGTGTGCTCTGGTCCAGGCGCCAGCACAAATGATCGAGTACCGAATCGAAGCCGACACCGTCGGGATGCGGCTGGACAAGCACCTGCGCAAGCGGATGCCCAACGTCCCCGTCAGCCACCTCTTCAAGATGATCCGCACCAAGAAGGTGCGAGTGAACGGCAAGCGCGCGCAGCCAGAGCAGTTGCTTGTCGAAGGAGACGTGCTCACCATCCGCGGCACCGAAGAGCAGCTCACCCTCGCGGAGCGTCCGAAATCGGACCGTCCGCCCCCCCCGCCGCCACCGGTGGACCCCTCCCGGCTGGTCATCCTGATGGAAGACGACTGGCTCATGGCCGTGGACAAGCCCAGCGGAATGGCCGTCCATACCGGCAGCGGCATCACCGGGGGCACCCTGGTGGACTACGTCCGCGCCTACCTGGGCCCCAAGGCGACCCGCAACGACTTCACCGCCTCACCCGCCCACCGCCTGGACCGGGAGACCTCCGGCGTCATCCTGGTGGCCAAGCGCCGCCCGGCGATGGTGCATTTCACGGAAATCTTCACCCACGGCCACCCGAAGAAGCGCTACCTGACCCTGGTGAAGGGGAAGATGCCCAGGGACTCCGGGGTCATCGACCTGCCGCTCGCCGAGCACCAGCAGACGGCCGAATCCAAGGCCCGTCGGGGAGTGAACATGCAGGAGGCCGTCACCCGCTGGAAGGTCGTGCGCCAGTCGAGCGAGGCAGCCCTCCTCTCCTGCACCATCGAGACCGGGCGCACGCATCAGATAAGAAGGCACCTGGTCGCCGTGGGCCACCCGGTGGCGGGTGACAAGAAGTACGGAGACTTCGCCTTCAACCGCGATGTGCGGGCGCGCTGGGGGCTCAAACGTCTGTTCCTGCACGCCGAGCGCATCGAATTTCCGCACCCCGAGGATGACAGGAAGGTCGTCGTGGAGACCCCCATGCCATCCGAATTGAAGGACGTGCTGAAGCGGGCGGCGCTCCTCTAAGCCTTGAGCCCAGGACTCGACACAAACACGCATGGCCGACCCGAAGATTGACCGCAGCCGCTCCAAGCTGGTGCTCGACGGCGTTCCGCCCAAGCGCAACATCCTCGTGCGCTTGATGAAGCTCGCCGCCGTGCTGGGCCTCATGGGCGCCACCGCGGGCGTGCTCGCCGTCGTGGGTGCCTACTACGTCTTCTCCGACGGGCTGCCCGCCATCCCGAAGGTGGACGAGTACTGGCCGCCCATCGTCACGGAGGTCTACACCGACGACGCGGTGCTCGCGGGCGAGTTCTACAACGAGCGGCGCAAGGTGGTGCCCTACGAGCGCATCCCCAAGCGGCTGGTCCAGGCGTTCATCGCCAGCGAGGACTCCAGCTTCTTCGACCACTTCGGCGTGGACGTGCTGGGCACCACGCGCGCCGTCTCAAAGACGGTGATGACGAAGCTGGGCCTGCGCGCCGGCGGCGTGCAGGGCGGCTCCACGCTCACGCAGCAGACCGCGAAGGCGGTCCTCATCTCCGCGGAGGGCTACAAGGAGGCCACCGCGAAGACGCCCAAGCGCAAGATCCGCGAGGCCATCCTCGCCTTCCGGCTGGAGCAGGCGCTGACGAAGGAAGAGATTTTGTACCTCTACCTGAACAACGTCTTCCTCGGGCACCACAGCTACGGCGTGCAGAGCGCGGCGGAGAACTACTACCGCAAGGACGTGCGCGACCTGACGCTGGGGGAGATGACGCTCATCGCGGGCCTGCCCCAGGCGCCCAGCCGCTACTCGCCCTTCCTGCGTCCGGAGGCCGCGAAGAAGCGCCGCTCGTACGTGCTGGGCCGCATGCTGACGGAGGGCATGATTTCGAAGGCCGAGCACGACCAGGCCAACGCGGAGCCGGTGAAGGTGTACCCGGTGGAGGACGTCTTCCACGAGTTCGCCCCGTACTTCGTGGAGCAGGTGCGCAAGGACATCGTGGACCGCTACGGCAACCCGGTGCTGCTGAAGGAAGGCCTCAAGGTCTTCACCACCATGGACAGCGAGCGGCAGCGCGCGGCGCAGGACTCCGTGCTGGACGGCCTGATGTCCGTGGACAAGCGCCAGGGCTGGCGCGGTCCGGTGATGCAGCTGGCCACCGAGGCCGAGCGCAGCGCCTTCATCGCCAAGGCGAAGAAGGCCATGGGCAAGGAGGAACTCGTCGAGAACCGCCTCTACGTGGGCGTCGTCACCCGCATCGACGACGACGGCAAGGGCTCCGACGTGCAGGTGGGGCCGCACCAGGGCCGGCTGCCGCTGTTGGGCATGCGCTGGGCGCGCAAGGTGAACCCGGAGAGCTACTACCCGGCGAGCATGATCACCTCCGTCAAGAAGGCCGTGGCGGTGGGTGACGTCGTCGTCCTTCGTCACGTGGTGAAGAAGGAGCTCACGGACGACAAGGAGCAGTGGGACAAGAAGCTGGCGGAGGAGATCCCCGAGGAGGGCGTGAAGCTCTTCCGGCTGGAGCAGACGCCGGAGGCGCAGAGCGCGCTGGTCTCCATCGACCCGCATCGCCAGTACCTCACCGCGATGGTGGGCGGTTACGACTTCGACGACAACGAGTTCAACCGCGCCTTCCAGGCGTGCCGTCAGCCGGGTTCATCCTTCAAGCCGTTCGTGTACTCGGCGGCGCTGGAGCAGCTGAACTGGACGGAGGCCACCGTCATCGTGGACTCGCCCATCGTGGAGCACGACCCGGACAACAAGGTGTCGTGGAAGCCGGCCAACTACAGCGAGGAGTTCGTGGGTGACGTGCTGCTGCGCACGGCGCTGGTGAACTCCATGAACATCCCCGCGGTGAAGACGTTCGGCGCGGTGGGCGTGCACAACATGGCGGATTGGTCCAAGAAGCTGGGCCTGACGACGCCCATGAACATGGACTTCTCCGCGGCGCTCGGTTCGTCCTGCGTGTACCCGTTCGACCTGGCTTCCGCGTACGCGACCTTCAACCGCTACGGCCGCAAGAAGCCCACGTACTTCATCCGCAAGGTGGAGGACCGCTTCGGCCGCACGCTGGAGGACCATACGGCATTCGACGACGCGTGGGCCCCGCTGCAGGACCGCGTGGCCGCGGGCTACGCGCGCCTCTTCGAGCCGGGCGAGCAGGTGATGAGCGCGGAGACGGGCTTCATCCTCACGCACCTGTTGCGCGGCGTGGTGCTCCAGGGCACCGGCGGTCCCGCGCAGAAGCTGGGCAAGCCGGCGGCGGGCAAGACGGGCACGACGAACGACTCCTTCGACGCGTGGTTCGCGGCCTACACCAAGGACCTGGTGACGGTGGCGTGGGTGGGCTACGACCTGAACCCGCACCCGCTGGGCCGCTACGAGACGGGTGGCCGCGCGGCGCTGCCCATCTGGCTCAACTACATGAAGCGCGCGCTGGAGGGCCGGCCGCAGTCGGAGTTCTACCCCTGGCAGTCCATGCAGCTGGCGCGGCTCTACATCGACAAGAAGACGGGCAAGGTGTCCAGCCCCGGTGCCAAGGGCGCGGAGCTGATGTTCTTCAAGAAGGGCACGGAGCCGAAGGAAGCCGTGCCCGACAAGAACCAGGTCGGCGTGGACCAGTTCATGATGGGCGCGCAGTAGCCCGCGCGCCTCATCGCCTGAGCCTCGAGTGCAGTGCCCTTCAGGCGCCTTCGCGGAACGCACGCGAGGGCGCCTGATGTGCTTCCAGGGCCTTCTTCAGCGCGGCCACGTCCGGCCCGGCCTCCAGCACGGAGCGCGCGGCGGTGGGCAGCACCTGCCGCTCGCGGCCGGAGAAGAGCTTGGGCAAGTCGCTGAAGCCCGCGCCCTGCGAGCCGATGCCCGGCGTGAGCAGCAGCGCGCCGCCCAGCCGCTCCACCACGTCGCGGTCGGCTGGAGGCAGCGTGGCGCCCATCACCGCGCCCGCGGGCAGCACGCCGGGGCCGGCCTTCTCGTTCAGCTCGCGCAGGCCGTCCGCCACGGCCTGGGCCACGGTGCGGCCGTCGCCGCCCACCGCGTTCTGCACGGGCACGCCTTCCGGGTTGGACGAGCGCACCACCACGAAGGCGCAGGCCCCGTGGGCCCGCGCGCGCTCCACGGTCTTCGCGAGCGCGCCCAGGCCCAGGTACGCGGTGAAGGTGGCGGCGTCCACGTCGTACGCGCTGCCCCTGCCGAACAGCGATTCCGCGTAGGCGTCCATGGTGGACCCGATGTCGCCGCGCTTCACGTCCAGCAGCGTGAGGGTGCCCGCGGCGCGGAAGCGCTGGAGGACGCGCTGGAGCACGACGAGCCCTTCGGGGCCGTGGCGCTCGAAGAAGGCGCTCTGGGGCTTCACCACCGAGAGCGTCTCACCGGCCGCGTCGGCCAGCCGGTCGCAGAAGTCGGACAGGCCCTGCACCGTGTCCGGCAGGTTCCAGCGGGCGAGCACGTCGCGGGACGGGTCCAGGCCCAGGCAGAAGGGGGAGCGCTCGTCGGCGAGCTTCGCGAAGCGCTGTGCGAAGGACGGGGTCGTCATGGGAGGGCCTCCTCTCACTTCAGCCGGCGCGCGGTGGCGTCGAAGAGCGGATTGGGCATGACCTTCAGGACGCGCATGGGCGTGGCCAGCTGCCAGGGGAAGCTCACCTCCGCGGCGCCCGCGAAGATGGCGCGGCCCATGCGCGCGACGGCGTCCTCGGTCTCCATGAGGAAGGGCATGGGGAAGGTGTTCTTCGCGGTGAGCTCGCTCTTCACGAAGCCCGGGTAGACGCACGTCACCTGGACGCCGGTGCCCTTCAGGTCCACGCGCAGGCTCTCCAGGAAGGTGGCGAGGAAGGCCTTGGACGCGGAGTAGGCGGCGTGGCCCGCGAGCCCCCGCATCCCCGCGAGGCTGGACACGCCGACGATGTGGCCCCGGCGGCGCTCCACCATCTGCGGCAGCACCGCGCACAGCGTGGCGGCGGCGCCGGTGACGTTGGTGTCGATGATGGAGCGGGTGCGCTCCCAGTCCATGCGCTTGCCGTGCGTGGGGCCGCCGATGCCGGCGTTGGCCACCACCAGGTCCAGCCCGCCGCACTCCGCGTCGATGGCGCGGATGCGCTCCTGGGAGGGCTCCACGGCGCTGACGTCCATGACGACGGGCTCCACCGCGGCGCCCGCGGCCTGCGCCTCCGCGGAGAGGGCCTGCAAGTGCGTCAGCCGCCGGCCCGTCGCGAAGACGCGCACGCCGTGCTTCGCCAGCCACAGGGCCAGTCCACGTCCCAGGCCGCTCGAGGCGCCAGTCACCAGCGCCGTCCGGTAGGTCATCTCCGCCATGCCGTCCTCCGAAGGGTGTCGCAGCGGCCCGCCTTGTCGCACGGTTGCGCGTCCGAGGGCACGCAAAACACCTTTCCCCCACCGCGGGACGAGGTGCTGCCGCCAACGCGTTGACACCCTGGCGGGTGCTGCTGGGCGCGGTGGCGGCCTACGCAAGGCCGGCCGGCGCCCAGGCTCATCCTCCCCAGTGTGGGGCTTCAGCGGAACGGCGGCACCGGCTGGCTCTTGTACCACTCCGTCGCCTTCATCAGGTGCAGGTCGTGCTTGCCGCCGGGCCGCAGCTCGATGCCGCCCGTCACCGCGCCCAGCGACGCCAGCAGGGCGCCGGTGATGTTGCCCCGCACCAGGTCCAGGTGACCTTCCAGCGAGAAGCTCTCGCCCTTCGCCTTCAGCTCGCGCAGCTGGAGTCCGAACTCGTCGATCTGCACCTGCCCCGTCACCTCCACCTTCGGGATGTTGAGCAGGGACGTGAGGAAGCCGGGCAGCTTCTTGGACGAGGTGATGAGCGCGACGATGGGCTGCGTGTCGGTGAGCTGGCTTGAGAAGCGCGCCTTCAGCACCGTGGGGGACAGGGAGAGGCTGGCGCGCGGCAGGGTGAAGTTCCCGCTCCAGGCGCGGATGGGCACGTTGCCGTTGGAGGACACGTCCCTCAGCCGCAGCGTCGTCCCGCTCAGGCCCAGCTCCGTCATGTCCCAGGACAGGTGCCGCGCATCCACCTCCACCTCCGCGCGCAGGAGGACCTTGTTGGGCCCCATGCGTCCGGAGATGAGGTCCGTGTCCAGGCGCAGCTCCAGCGCGTTGCGCGCCTTCGCGCCCTTGCCCTTGGAGGGGTCCTCGCTGCGCACCGTCACGTGGCCGGAGTCGATTTCGAGCGTCTGCCCCAGCCACGGATTGAGCACGCGCAGGTCCAGGGACTTGCTCCTCGCCACGCGCAGCTCGGGCTGTAGCTCCAGGCCGGGCTGACCTTCCCGCCGCCGGGCCTGCACGGTGAGGGCGACCTCCGGGATGTCCAGGTCGTAGCCCTTGGGACCCGACATGTGCACGGGCGCGAAGGCCAGCCGCAGCGAACCCGACGGCCCTCCCTTCGGCTCCGGATCCATGGACGCCTGGAGGCTCCACGGAGCGTGCGCTCTCATGGGGCCTGCGCGCAGGTCCAGCGCTTCACCGGAGGCCTTGAGCTGGCTGCCCGGCGCCAGCGTGTTGCGCTCCATGCGCACGTCCAGGTCCATCCGCCCCGCGCCGCCGCGCAGCGACACGGGGGCGCTCGCGCCCAGCAGGTCGTTGAGCCAATCCAGGGGCAGCACGTCGATGCGCGTCTTCACCTGGCCGCCCAGGGCCTGGGAGAGGTCGTAGCCCTTTCCGGCCCGGAAGGGCGCGTCGAGCCGGGCGCGCGAGTCGAGCGACTCCAGCCGCGCCACGCGCTTGCCGTCCACTTCGATGAAGCCCTCGGCCACGCGCACCGACGGCAGGTCCACCTCGATGCGTTCACGGGACTGGAGGTTCAGCGTGCCGGTGACGTCCATCGCGCCCGCGAAGCGCACGCGGCTGAAGTCCAGCTCGCGCACCTCGTGCAGCGTGACGTCCTTCAGGTGGATGACCCAGGGCTTGCTGTTCGGGGCGGACGGTTCCGCGGGTGCGCCGGACGGCTCCAGGTGGAAGCGGGCGCCGTGCCCGTCGATGCCGTCCACGTCCACGCGCTTGCGCAAGAGGCCCGTGAGGGACATGCCCGCCTCCAGCGCGTCCACCTCCACCTTCCACCAGACGTTCGAGTCCTGCTGGGTGAGGGTGAAGCCCTTCAGGTGGAGCCGGCCCACGGGCCACAGCCACCACGCGCGCTGCCACGTCAGCTGCGTGCGGTCCGTCGCGCGGCCCATGATGGCCTGGGTGACGCCCGTGTTGAGCGCGACGTTGAGGGCGACCTCCAGCACCGCCACCGCCACCAGGGCCCACAGGGCGACGCGGCGCCAGCGCCTGCCGTTGGGGGCTGCGTCCTGCACGTCCGGGGAAGGGGAGACGGTCATGTCGCGAGGTTCCGGGAAGGGACCCTGGATGACTCATACTCCCGGGACGCACAAGGCGTGTTTCCTCGCGAAGATGGATTGGAAACACCGCCCATCGCTGCGCGAAGGCGTAGCTGCCGCCTCCGCGCCGCGGGCGTCCCTCAGTGAACGGGGGTGGCGCCGTTCTCCATCGTCGCCATCACCTGGTCGATGGAGAAGCTGGACGGGTGCTGGCGTGAGGGGAACTCCCGGAAGGTGGCCAGGAACCGGCCCACGATTGCCTGCGCGGGCACCATGACGAAGGCGCGGTCGATCATCCAGGTCTGCTCGTAGCCGTCCAGGTGGACCTTGAAGTGCTTGTCGCCCGCGTCATGGCCGTCGAGCAGCTTCTGCACGATGTCCGGCTCGCCCGCGGCGGCGACCAGCGTGGGCAGCCAATCCTCGGAGGAGAACAGCTCGTTGATCTGCGTGCCGGGCTTCACGACGCCGGGCCAGCGCACGACGCACGGGGCCCGGAACGCGCCCTCCCAGTTGGTGTCCTTCTCGCCGCGGAACGGCGTCATGCCGCCGTCCGGCCACATGCTCGTCATCGCGCCGTTGTCGGTGGTGTAGACGACGATGGTGTCGTCCGCGATGCCCAGCTGGTCCAGCTTGTCGAGCAGCCGTCCCACGTGTCCGTCGTACTCCACCATGCCGTCCGGGTAGAGCCCGATGCCCGTCTTGCCGTCCGCCTTGCTCTTGAGCACGCCGCGCGGGCCAAAGTGCTGCCGGAACGCGGGGGCCTTGGGGTAGTCCACGTTCTCCGGCTCCTCCTCCGCGTTGAGGTGGTAGAGGTTGCCGAAGAACTCGTCGAAGCCGTGCACGGTGGGCAGGAACTCGTCGCGGTCGCCCATGACGCCCAGGTTGTAGGCGCTGAGGTTCCAGTAGCCGGTGTCGTCTCCGAAGATGACCAGGATGTTGGGCTGCTTCTTCTTCGCGGACTTCGTCGCCACGCGGGCACGCTCCGGCGTCTGTGGTTGGGCGTAGGGATGGGGACGTGGCGGGCGTTGGACAAGCAGAAGGG
>NZ_RAVY01000207.1:0-17033 GCF_003611625.1 Corallococcus sp. CA054B | reverse complement strand
CGCTGAACCCGTTCACGCTGGTGGTGGCGTTCTTCGTGCTGATGGGGGCGGAGGGGGAGTCGCGGCAGGTGCGGATGAAGGCGCTGCTGGAGCGCGTGAATGTGGAAGCGCTGATGACGCCCCGGATGGTGGGCGTGGACCTGGACCTGTCGATGCAGGACGCGCACTGGGCGCTCAGGCACGAGCACGTGAGCATGTTGCCGGTGACGAGCGCGGGGCGGCCGGTGGGGCGGGTGACGTGGGCCGCGGCGCAGGCGGTGCCGGAGGCGCAGCGCGGAGGCTACGTGGTGCGCGACGCGATGGAGGACGGCGTGGTGGCGGACCTGCGCGAGGACGGGTGGGCGGCGCTGCGAAGGATGGCGGAGGCGCGCGTGCCCATGGCCGCGGTGGTGGACGAGGACGGGCTGCTCGCGGGGACGTTGGATTGGAATGACATCCAGCGGGGACTGGCGCGCGCGGAGGAGGCGGAGCGCCAGCGGACGGGGACGGGGTTGCCTCGCGAGCGGACGGCGTAGGTTGGATGGAAGGCGTCCGCCGAACTGGGGGGTGGTCAGTTGGCGGATCTGGCCCTTCAGATCTTCCGTGAGGATGGGCTCCTCCAGGTCGCCGTGGCGATGGACATGCACTCGTTCGGCAGTAGAAAAGTCGCCCCCATGCCCATGACACAGGCCCTGCTGCTCGGCACTTTTGTCCTGCTTGCTGCGTCTTCTGGATGTACCAGCAGCGGAGTGTCGCTGCGCCCCGATGGAACTCCGGGTCCGCAGGAGTGCTCGGAGGAAGCCAAGCGGACGATGCGTGCCTTGAAGTTGCGTGTGGGGGATGCGCAATTGGTCGAACTGGACGCGAACCAGATTGGTTCACGGCGTCCCACTCTCTATGACGGTCCGATTGAGAGCATCCTCGAGGATGACTTCGGCACGTTGGAGGCGACGACCCGTTTGTATGGGCAGGTCTGGACGAGCGGCCCGCAGGTCGTCATCCGGTACTACGAGGCCCATCCACCGGACAGCGAGAAGTTCCCCATCTGTGCCGTGGCCCGGCTCAGCCAGGACCAGATGCGGAAGAGTCCGGACTCGAAGCCTGGGATGGCGATCCTTGAAGGCTCCACCGCGGCGGCCTATGTCGTTGATGCGTTTCGGTAGGGGACGGCGTCGCGCTCCGGGTGAATAGGTCCACGCCGGCCACGTCGGGACGGGTGTCTCCCACAAGGAAGCCCCATGAAGAGCCTGCTGGTTGGAATGATGTTGGCGTCGACGCTGGGTGCCGGTCCGTCGAAGACGGTGGAGCTGGTGGGCACGGTGCACAGCGAGGACATCGGCAACCAGAGCTCCCGCCGGACCACGTGGCTGCCCACGCAGCCCAAGCGCATCGAGCAGTTCGAGTTCCACCTGAAGCGCCCCATGAAGGCCGTGCAGTTGGAGTACCAGTGCCACCTCCAGGACATCGGTGATTCGGGGTGGCTGCCCGAGGGCACGCCGTGCGGAACGCAGGGCGAGTCACGACGCCTGGAGGCCTTCGGCATCCGGCTTCGCGGCGAAGGGGCGCACCTGTACACCGTGCGCTACTGGTGCAAGGTGGAGGGCATGGAGCGCCCTATGGGCCCGCTCACGGACGGCGCGATGTGCGGCACCACGGGCGAGAGCCGCAAGCTGTTGGGCATGCAGGTGGAACTGGTGCGCAAGTAGCCTGGACGCAAAGAGCGCTAAAGACACGACGGCCCGCCCTGGGAGTTCCCGGAGCGGGCCGTTGGCTTGTACGTAGTTAGCTTGATAAAAATGTCAGCAAATGGGGCGAATTTCTACCGAGCAGATTGCCGTAGTCAGTCTCGTCAAAAATTTATCTCGAGTGGTGCCTTGTATTTGAATGCCAACGCGAGTGCGATAAGTCAGTCGCCTGGGAGCGGCAGATGGCTCGTGAATATGCCGACGATGACACTGCCTTCGGATGATTTCGTGCCAGGATGAATGTGTATCCTGTCGATATGTGGCTCGATTTTCATGTGCCAGTCAAACACGAGAAAGTCGCCAGAGTATTTCATTTTTCGAAACGAGCAGTAGTGGTTGTCGTCTATTGTTTCTTTTGTTTCCGTGCTGATGGAAATGCCTAGCGCTTGGAACTCCCGTTCAATGAGCAGATGTTCTCGCATGGCAAAAATACGTGAGCCGTGATCGTTTAGTACGGACAGGTGATGTACAACTGCCTCGCGACGCTCGCGAAATGGTCGACTAAAGTTCCTGAGGCCGCGCCATGTGTTTTCTGCAAAATGCAGATCTGGGAATGCTGATTTCGCGAATTGCGCGAACGTAGTGTCGTCGGCATTTTCAGTCGTTATTAGTTCTCGGAAAAAATCCAGATGCGATGAGTTGCTGTTTACGTAGTGGATATGGAGAGTGGGGCCCGTTGCGACTGTGACGGGCAGCATGCCGACACGACCTGATGACTTAGGTGTAAGGCATGCTATGTTTTTGTTGTCTTGGGCTTCCTGCCACGCATGAACCGCAGAGGGCGCAAGCAGGGGACTGCCGGCTACCGTAGCCGTGAAGTCAGTCAGGCTTGTATCGCTAAACGTATTGCTGGAGATTTGATCCATCTGTCGTATTAAGCGCTGCCTCACATCTCTGTGCAAATTACGTCGATTGTCGGCGTCGTAAAGAAGGCTGGTGAGTGAGTCCGAGCCAACGAGGGCAATGTCCCAAATTCCATCGTATATGGAGATTCCTTCCTTGCGTTTCCGAATAATTTGGAGCCTATCGGTTAAGGAGTCGAGGCTCTCTTCGAGTTCCTGTTTTGGTAAATCAGCATTGGACCAAGGAGCATCATCTAGAACGAATCGCATTATCCTGGTCCACGTCTCCTGGAACGAGCCAAGTCCGCAAGATCTAGATCCATTTGATCAAAGAAGCCATTCGGCCAAGTAGAAAGATCGCCACGCGAAGTTAGGTCGATGGTTGTAGAGCGGGCTGTGCCATTTTCTTCGGAGTCGAAGAAGTGGACTATGGCGTTGTCTGATAACAGCGTCCTATCGACGCCGATGCTGCGACGGATGCCGTTAAGCAAATGGTCGCTATGGGTTTCGATGATCGTCTGAACGCCATCGGCGGCGACCCTGGCCAAAAATGCACCCATGTTTGATTGGCCAGAGGGATGCAAATGTGCTTCAGGGTTTTCAACCAATAGCAGAGAGCCTGGTGGCGCCAGTAGCGCAGCAGCAACAATGGGCAGCGCGTAGGAAACGCCGAACCCCATGTTTGTAGGCCGAGTTCTATCGACGGGCTCTCCTGGCTCTCTAAATCTGATGAGTGTTACTCCGCTTCCTGGGATCCATTCGGCGTCGAGTTCAATGGGACGTACAATACTGCTTAGCCAAAACTCAGTTTGCTTTCGGAGTGTGGTTGCGCCTCCTTCGCTGTCGGTGACTGGATGAATTCGATTTGGAGAGACGTTTTCGCGTTCAAGGATGGAGAGGACCTGTGCAGAGAATTCACCTTGATGGCCAACGTGCAGGTCTCTGTGTGCTATGGAGCTTGCGCCAAGCACATCCCGTGGGCCAAGGCGCTCCGCGCTGAGATACGCAAACTGACGTGCCTCATTGGCAAGTGCGCTAGGTGGCGAAACCGGCCTTTCTTTGACTCTTAAATTTAAGCTGCGCTCATCCTCGATGCCGAACCGCCATGTGGCAGTGGCGCTTTGGTTGTCTTCGAGTGTGAGAACTATTCCTTCGGTTGGCTCGGCGTCTCTGTGAAGTATGTCCTGCGATTCGCCCAGCTGGAGTCCTTGTGGTCCGTTTAGTTGTACGAAGTCCGGAGGCGGAGCTCCGGCGGATGCTTGTCGTGCGAGGATCAGGCTGTGCAGAATTGAGGTCTTTCCTCCTCCATTGATTCCTGTGAGGACTGTGAGGTCGCGCAGAGCAATGTTTAATGTCCGGAACCTCTTGAAGTTTGTAAGTGAGAGCTTGCGAAGAGGCATGGTTGTTAGCTCAGAATTTCTTGCGCAACTCGAATGCGTAGTTTGACGCGAGCCAAGTCCGCCGTTGCTGCGGTAATTGCTGATTCGTATTCTTTGTCGTTTGCGAACCTGTATCGAAGCTTGGAGATGATCTGCTCTTTCCTTGGGAGCAGCAAGGCTGAGTCTTTATCGGCTAGCGCAAGCGACCAGCTCTCGAATAGTGACCTGTTCAGAGGAAAACGACGGGAGTTGCCCGCCGGCCATTTGCGGAAAGCATGTTCTCCAAATAGAGCATGTGCGTTCTCCATGGCGTGATTGAATTTCTCCTCGATCTTGGCGAGCTCCTTGTCGCTAAGATCTTGAGGATCATCAATACGCTTCGTGCATGCTATCAAATAGTCGTCAACTGATTCTGCGCGTTCATACGTCTGTAGATCAGGATCGAGATACAGAGCTACGAAGCGGAGTGCCATTTCCTGGCTGTTCATACGCAGGTCCGCCTTGAGAGCGTCGGCTGTTGCCAGTTCAAAAGCTCTGGATGTGGCCATTCGCTTAAGGAGGCTTCGGGAGCGCGGACGACTCAGCGCGTGGCGTATTTCCTGGGCGGTTAGTGGTTCTCCGCCTGTGTTGATTCGTTTGAAAATGTTGAACTTCACTTCTGAAGGCGTTTCAGGCTCGATGACGTTTACAAAAATCTGCGTTTGATGAAAGCGGCGCCGAAATGTCGGTTCCAGATCTCTCCAGAATTTATTGTTTAGATCTGTCAGGTACTCCAGATTCGTCAGTTCGAATTTGTTGTTTGTGAATCCGGTTATTGACGATAGGCGTTGGACGCCATCGACAATTTGCATGCGGCCATTGCGGTCGGCGTTGAAGTAGAATGCAGGCAGTGGGATGCCGAGTAGTATGGATTCGATGAGTCTTGATTTTTGTTTTTCATTCCATACGGAGGGTCGTTGAAAATCCGGGGTGAGGTCGATTGTTGAGTCTGCAATGTCGTCAATTGCCTGCCTCAGAGACCAGGGCTTGGTCGTTACACGGATCTTTTTGGGATCCCAAGGTATCTTGCGGGGCGGAGCGCCAAGAGGCTCAGGCTCTAGCTCAGTCGAGGAGTTTTCGTCAGGACTGCTTGGGTCGGAGAATTTAATTGTCATTTTTGATTTGATTAAGGCTGTGCAGGCAGCGCCCAATATAGAAAGAAACGATGCGCGCCGTTGGGCGCGCTGTCCAGCCAGCCGGTGATGCTGTCGCTCTTCGCGAGCAGGGGGCCCAGCTCCGTGCTCGCTCCGAAGAACGCGGCCAGGCGCTCGTCGCCCATCACGTCCATCAGCGACACCTGGGACAGGCCCCGGGCCAGCTTCTTTGGATCCAACGTGAACTCCACCGCGCGCTTCAGCGGCCCGCCCTTCTCCGGCAGCGCCGCGAGCATTGTCTGCGTCACCGTGGAGTCATTGCCGAACACCAACTGCTTGCCCTTGAGCCGCACGTAGACGCTGCCGCCCTTGGCCTCCATCGCGTAGCCGTCCTCCAGCGCCTTCGCTCCCGGGAACTTCGCCAGTGGCGCCAGCGCCGCCTTCACCGCCGCCGCGTCCGTCACCTCCGCCGCCAGCGCCTGCTTCGCCGCGAAGAAGCGCACCTCCGGCTTGCGCAGCGAACCGCGCACCGCCACCGAATCCACGCCGAACAACACCTGCCCCGTCAGCTGCTTCGCCAGCGCGTCCGTCACCGCCTTCACGTCCTCCGCCGGGCACGTGGGACACACCGTCCGCACCGCGTCCGCCACGGACTCCACCGCCTGCGCCACGCCCGTGGGCGCCACCTGCGCCCTGGCGAAGAGCAGGCCCGCGGGGGACATGGCGCCGTAGGGGCTCGTGCCCTTGGTCTGGAAGGGCGGCAGCGGCAGCTTCGTCGCCGTGCCCTCCACCTTCAGCCCCGTCGCCGTGCCGTCCAGCGCTACCACGCCGTCCTTCGTGGACACGAACAGCACGCCCGGCACCGCGGCCATCCTCGCGTCCGCGGCCGGCGCCTTCTGCGCCACCAGCTTCGCGGCCTCCTTGCGGAGCGCGTCGTCCGAGTCCGTGCTCAGGAAGGCACAGGCCTCCTGGCCCTTGATGACGTAGCCGCCGAAGCCGCCCGTGGGGCCTGGCGCGCGCAGCGTCGTCACGCCCTTCACCGTGCCCGCCTTCACGTCGCCGTTGCGCGCGAGCACGTTCGCCGTCGCTTCCTGGAACACCTTCGCGTCCTTCACCCGCGTGCACGCGATGCGGCCGTCCTTCCGCATGGACACCGTCAGCGGCCCCGTCACGTCGATGCCCTGCGCCTCCATCACCTCCGGCTTCCCGAGGTCGAGCCGCAGGATGGGGTGCAGCTCGCCGCGCCAGGCCTCCGGGTTCAGCATCTGCGAGTACGTCCCGGCGCGCGTCAGGAACGCGTTCAACCCCTGGAGCTGATCCAACTGCGGAGCGTGGAGGACCGTCACCGTGGAGGCGGCGACGCGAGGCGCGGGTGCGGCCGCCAGCGTGGCGGCAAGTGCGAGGGCGAGCATGCCCCCACCTGAAAGCGCCCCACCGTCCCTGTCAAGGCACTCCCACCCGGGACGCCCACCACCAACGTCCGCGCGGCGCCCCGCTCGCCCTACGCCGGAAGACGCCCTGCGTTGGCCCAGTCAATCATCCGCTCCGCCAGCTCCTCCGCGTTGCGGCGCAGGTAGGCCAGCTGCAACACCTCGTCGTCCGTGCACGCCAGCGCCATGCGCACCCGCAGGCCGTCCACGAACCGCAGCACCTGCCCGATGCTCAGCGACGCCCGGTCCTCCAGCGCCCCCGCGAACCCCGCCACCTCCGCCTCCGCCGTGAAGCCCTCCGCCAGCAGCGCCGCGACGAGCACCGACCTCGCCACCCGGTGCTCGCGCGCCCTCGCGTCCTGAAGCTGGAGCCGCCACGGCTGCGCCTCCCAGCACGCCGCGCCCCCGACGCTCGCCACCAGCTCCCGCCCGCCCTGTGTCCGCGATTCCATCGCTCGCATCATCCGTGCCCCCTCTTCCATCGAGACCTGGGTCCATCCACGGGCGTGACCGGCAGCCTTCCTCCCGTCCACGAGCAGGGCTCGCGAATGAGCGGCTTTCCGGAATAGACGCATTCCGCCTGCTTTCTTGCCCGCCCGGAGGGATGCTTGGACTGTCATTCGCGGACGCTCCCGTGCAGGTGGAAAGCCTCTCGCCGGCGCCGTCTCCAGGTCGCCGGCGAGAGGTCACCGGGAGCCCGGTGCCTTCCTGCTTTGAGGGATTGTCGCGAGGCGGTGCGAGTGGATTGCGCCCCCAGTACGGGGACGGATGTTCACGCGGGGACAGAGAGCGGCCCTCGGGACGGATAGGTGGAAAGCCGGGATTTACCGCATCCTCCGGAGTCCGGTTCCGGGGGACGGGGTGGTCGGCCGCGTCTTTGTCGGGACCGTCACGGCCTTCCGGGGGGAAGCCACCATGTCGAATCTGCTCGACCTGCCGCGTCAGGCGTTGATGGACCTGCGCTCGCGTCTCAGGCACCTGCCGCTCGTGTCCCAGCTGCACCGCCGGCACGCGCCCAACAGCCTGTCCCTGTCCAGTCCGGCGCCGCAAGACTCCGTCCTGGCGGATCCGCAACGCGTGGAGATGTGGCGCCGCGCGGTGGAGCGCTACGTGCGCCCCAACCAGGTGGTGGTGGACGTGAAGGCCGGCACCGGCCTGCGCACCTTCCTCGCCGCGCACCAGAACCCGCGCAAGCTGTACGCGGTGGATGACTCGCGTCTGTTGGACACCACGCAGTGGGTGGCCCGCCGCAACGGCCTGGACCGCATCGACTTCGTGCGCGAGCCCACCTGGCACTTCCAACCGCAGGAGAAGGCGGACGTGCTGCTGCATGAGCTCCTGGGAGATGCGCTGCTCGACGCGGGGCTCGTGCCCCGGATGCTGGACTTGCGCACGCGCCTGCTCAAGCCCGGCGGCCGCATCCTCCCCAACCGCTTCGAGGTCTACGTGGAGCCCGTGCAGCTGCGCGAGGAGGCATGCGTCCCGTTCATCTGGACGCAGCACCTGCCCCACGTGGACTTCCGCTGCCTCCAGTCGCTGCGCGAGGCGATGAGCCCGTCGTACTTCACGCGGCTGGTGCGCTCGTATGAGGTGGACCACCTGCTGTGTGAGCCGGAGCCCGCGTTCGGGTTCGACCTGGAGACGATGCGCGCGGAGGGGCTGCCCTCGCGCGTGCGCATCCAGCGGCCGGTGGAGGAGGACGGGCGGGTGGACGGCTTCTGCCTCTTCTACAAGGTCGCCTTCGACGCGGAGCTGGCCTTCGACGTGTCTCCGATGCGCGAGCGCAACACCACGGCGATGACGCTCCTGCGCGTGGAGCCTCGCGAGTTCAGCCGCTACGACACGCTGGACTTCGAGCTGGAGCTGCCCAATCCGTCCGACCCGCGCACCTGGCGGTGGCAGTTCACCTGACGGCAGTGCCGGAGCCCGGAGTGATGCCCGGTGGACAGCCGTCCTGTCGCCGGGTGTCGCCGGAGGTGGGCGCACTGCCTAGCTTGCAGGGCGCATGCGACCGTTCCGACTCCTCGTCCTGCTTCTCGTTTCCGTCGCCGCGCTGCCCGCGGCGGCCCAGGCTCCCCGCACCGTCGCGGGCGTGTGTGGCCGCACCAACTGGGTCTGCGTGTCGGAGTGCATCGACGCGGAGTGCGTCGACAAGTGCATGCGCGAGGGGTGTGAGGACGCGCTCAAGCGGCTGAAGGCCTGCACCAGCAAGGCGGCGTGCGCGCCGGACGACACGGCGTGCGCGGCGAAGTCGTGCGGCCTCACCTGCGAGAAGTCCTTCGAGCCCGCGCCCAAGAGCCCGGAGAAGCTGGTGACGAGCCCGTGCGAGGGCGACAAGGCGCCCAAGGGCACGGCGGTCCCGGAAGAGCTGGTGGGCACGTGGGTGCTGTCCGCGGCGAGCATCCCGGACACGGAGCAGGGGCAGGAAGAGCGCCTCGACGTGCAGCCCCGGTCCGACTACGCGCGGGCGTTGCAGATCACTCCGAGTGGGTGCTTCGTGATGCGGACGAGGCTGGATGACGCGACGCTCGGGCGCGGCAGCACGCTGGATGTTCGCGCGTGGGGCCGGCTGGAGGTGAAGGACAAGAAGCACCTGGCGCTGCGCACGCAGGATGGTCAGGCGGTGGGACCGGTGTGCGGCAAGGAGCGCGTGGTGCCCCTGACCAAGGGCAAGTTCAAGGGCGGGGACTTCACCTACGTCATCGAAGAGAAGGACTCGCTCATCCTCACGGTGCCGGGTGCCACCCGGCAGACGTTCCAGTTCGAGCGGGAGAAGCAGGAGGCGCCGGAGCCGCAACCCAAGCCTTGAGGAGGAACCTTGCCCCCACTGGGGCGCACGGGTGAGAAGGGCGCCATGGCAGGTCGCGAGCGGATGGCGAGCATTGATGCGGCGTGGCTCCAGATGGAGGAGCCCGCGAACCTGATGATGATCACCGCGGTGCTGTGGTTCGACGGCGCCATGGATTTGGAGCGTCTGCGCGCGGTGGTGCGTGAGCGGCTGGTGGAGCGCTACCCCCGCTTCCGGCAGCGCGTGGTGCCCGGACCGCTGGGCGCGCCGCACTGGGAGGACGCGCAGGACTTCGAGCTGGAGGAGCACCTGTCCACGCTGCGCGTGCCGGAGTCGGCGGGACGCGAGGGGCTGGAGGCGCTCGTCGGGGACTGGCTGGGCGTGCCGTTGGACCGCTCCCGTCCGCTGTGGCACTTCCACCTGGTGCGCGGCGCGCAGGGTGGGGACGTGCTGCTCGCGCGGCTGCACCACTGCATCGCGGATGGCATCGCGCTCGCGAGGGTGCTGCTGTCCCTCACGGATCCGGTGGACGCGGGCGCTGAGGTGCCGGATACGGAGGCCGGCGCGGCACGAGCGGCCGCGCCTGGAAGCCTGGAGGCTCACGACGAAGACTCCAGCGCGGTCACGCCTTCCGAACCGGAGCGGCGGCCAGGCCCTCCCGGCTGGCTGCGGCTGGCGCGGGGCGCCCGCTCCGCGCTGCGCAAGGGCGCGGAAATGGTGCGCGAGCCCATCCTCGCGGGCGACCTCGTTCGCGAGGGCGCGAAGGGGGCGGCCGCGCTGGGCAAGCTGCTGGTGCTGCCTCCCGATCCTCGCACTCCCTTGCGTGGGCCTTTGAGCCCCCGGAAGGTGGCCGCGTGGTCGGAGCCCATTGCGTTGGAGCGGGTGAAGGCCGTGGGCAGGGCCCTGGGTGGCACGGTGAACGACGTGCTGCTCACGGTGGTGACGGGCGCGCTGCGGCGCTACCTGGCCACGCGGGACGCGCCGCTGGAGGACGTGCATGCGCTGGTGCCGGTGAACCTGCGGCCCATGGATGTGCCGGTGCCTCGCGAGCTGGGCAATCGCTTCGGCGTGGTGTTCCTGCGGCTCCCCGTGCACCTGGCGGAGCCCCGCCGCCGGCTTCGCGAAGTGATGAAGCGGATGGAGCACCTCAAGCGCTCGCCGGAGGCCGTGGTGATGTCCGGGATGCTGGAACTCCTGGGGCGCACGCCCGCGGCGCTGGAGCGCGCCGTCGTGGACGTGATGGGCACCAAGGCGTCGCTCGTCGCCACCAACGTGCCCGGGCCGCGCCAGCCGGTGTCGCTCGCGGGCAGCCGACTCGCGGGACTCACGTTCTGGGTCCCCCAGGCCGGCCACGTGGGCCTGGGGGTCAGTCTCTTCAGCTACGCGGGACAGGTCACCATGGGCGTGGCCTCGGATGCGTCACGCGTGCCCGACCCGGGGGCAATCATCGCCGCGTTCCAGGCGGAGCTGGACTCGCTGGCGACGCTGGCTCCCTGACGCGCTACTTCGCGAAGACCTTGTGCGGGTCGTACTTGCCGCGCACGTCCTTAAGCTTCGCGCGGATGGCGTCCGGCCAGGCGCTGTCGAAGTGCTGCGCGTCACGGACCTTGCCCATGAAGTTGATGCTCATCTCCGGCGACAGCCACGGCTTCAGCTCCGCGCGCAGGCCCTCCGTGGCGCCGGGCAGCACCGTCTCGAACAGCGGCGGGTGCATGCCCACCAGGCCGACGATGAAGTTGCCGCCGCGGCCGCCCACCGCGGAGCCGCCCGCCACGTCCTTCTGGCTGGCGCCGCCCAGGTGCCGCAGCTCCAGCATGAAGTATGGCGTCTGCACGCCCGCGCCCACGTGGCGCAGCAGCGTGGTGGCCAGGTCCTGGTCCACGTGGGTCAGCATCATGCCGTTCGTCCACACGGGGCTGGGCTTGTCCGGATCATTGTGGACGCGGGCAATCTGCGTCACGGGCAGCTCGCCCAGCATGTCCAGGTAGATGGGCGCCAGCGCGCGCAGGGGGGCCGCCAGCTTCGCGCCCTCTTCCGTGGAGCCCGGGAAGGCGAAGCGCAGGTTGATGACCGTGCGGCCCTGCAGCGGGGGCGGGATGAAGTCGAACGGCGGGAAGCGCATCACGGCGATGCTCGTGGACACGCGCGCGTCCGCCTCCGACGTCCACTTCACCCAGCCGCGCAGCACGGCCTCGATGTGCTCCTCCGCGAAGAAGAGGCTGCCCGCGTAGAGCGACCGCATCTCCACCAGCTTGAGCTTCACCTCCGTCACGATGCCGAAGCCGCCCTTGCCGCCGCGCAGGGCCCAGAACAGGTCCGGGTGCTGCTCGGCGCTCGCCTCCACCGTCTCCCCGTCAGAGGTGACGAGCGTGTAGCCCACGACGTAGTCGGAGCTGACGCCGTGGCTGCGCACCAGCGGCCCCAGGCCGCCGCCCAGGAGGTAGCCCACCACGCCCACGTTCGTGGACGAGCCCGCGATGGGCGCCAGGCCGTGCTTCGCCGCCTCCTCGATGACCGGCTCCCAGCGCGCGCCCGCGCCGATGGTGGCGATGCGCGTCGCGGGGTCGATGCTCACGTGGTTCAGCGCCTTCGTGGAGATGAGCACGCCTGAGGTGATGGACGCGTACGTCCCGTGCCCCGTGGCCAGCACCGACACGGGCAGCTGGTTCTCCCGGGCGAAGCGGATGGCCTCCGCCACGTCCTTCGTGGACTTCACCGCCACCACGTACTGCGGCGAATGCGTCACCAGCACGTTGAAGCCGGCGCTCTCCGGGGCATAGCCCGCGTCGTTGGGGGTGTAGACGGTGCCGCTCACGCGGCTGGCGAGGGACTGGGTCATGGGGCGTTGCTCCTTCGTGTCAGCCAGCCCCTGCGGGCTGGGAGGGGGACTCGGATGCGCTGAGGTACCGCGTCCAGGGAGTACGAGCGCGAAGCAGCATAAACCTGGAAGTCAGGTCCGTACACGGAAGCGCCGTGTGAAAACACGGCCCGGGTTTCAGCGGCCCGGCCTCCCGCCACCCCTACAACAGGCCGTGCTCCTCCAGCTTGTTGTAGAGCGTGCGCCGGCTCACCCCGAGCAGCCGCGCCGCCAGCGTGCGGTTGTCACCCGAGCGCTTCAGCGCGTCCACCAGCGCTTCCTTCTCCACGTCCTTGCGCCGTGACTCCAGCGTGACCGAGTCGGACGGTGAAGGAGGCATCGGCGCGGCGACGGGCGGTGGCGCGAGTCCCGGTTGGCGGGAGAGCTCGCGCGCCACGTCCTCGCCGGTGAGCATGGGCCCGTCGGAGAGCACCACCAGCCGCTCCAGGAAGTTCTGGAGCTGGCGCACGTTGCCGGGCCACGGCTGGGCCTGGAGCGCTCGCAGTCCGTCCTCGCTCAGGGTGAAGGGAGGGCGACCGTTGGTCCTGGCGTGCACGTCCAGGAAGTGGCGGGCGAGGGCCGCGATGTCCTCCGGCCGCTCGCGCAGTGTGGGCAGCCAGAGGGGCACCACGTTGAGCCGGTAGAAGAGGTCCTCGCGGAAGGTGCCCCGGCGCACGCCGTCCTCCAGGGACTGGTGCGTGGCCGCGATGAAGCGCACGTCGATCTTCACCGTCTGTGTTCCGCCCAGCCGTTCGAACTCGCGCTCCTGGAGCACGCGCAGGAGCTTCACCTGCACGGCGGGGGACACGTCGCCAATCTCGTCGAGGAACAGCGTGCCGCCATGCGCCAGCTCCACGCGTCCGGGCTTGCGCGTGGCCGCGCCGGTGAAGGCGCCCTTCTCGTAGCCGAACAGCTCGCTCTCCAGGAGCGTGTCCGGGAGCGCCGCGCAGTGCAGCTTCACGAAGGGCCCCGCGCGCCGGGGGCTGTTCTCGTGCAGGGCCCGCGCGGCCAGCTCCTTGCCCGTGCCGGACTCGCCCCTCAGCAGCACCGTGGCGGTGCCCTGGGCGGCCTTCACCAGCAGCGCCTTCACCTCCGTCATGGCGCGGCTCTGGCCCATGAGCAGGCTGTCCAGTCCGTCCGGCGCCTTGCCGGTGCCGCGCGTGGGCTCCGGATCCCGGCTCGCGTGGAGCAGGGCCTTCTTCAGTGAGAAGAGGAGCTCCTCGCGGTCGAAGGGCTTGAGCACGAAGTCCGCCGCGCCCGCCTTCATCGCCTCCACCGCGAGCGGCACCGTGCCGTGCGCCGTCATCAGCAGCACGGGCACGTCCGGCCAGCCGCGCCCCACCTCCGCGAGCAGCTCCATGCCGCTCATGCCCGGCATGCGCACGTCGCTCAGCACCACGTCGATGGGACGGCGCGCGAGCAGGGCCAGGGCGTCCTTCGCGTTGGAGGCCGGATGCGGGGTGAGGCCCGCCTGGGTGAGCAGCGCGCCCAGCACCTTGAGCAGCGCGGGATCATCATCGACCACCAGGACGTGGCCCTTCAGTGCTTCGCTCACGCGGCTTCTCCCTCGGATGCCGGGGCCTGGGAAACGGGGGCCGCCGGCAGGCGCAGGCGGAGGATGGTGCCATGGCCCTCGCCGCTCGTCAGGGACGCAGTGCCTCCGTGCGCCTCCGCCACGCGCCTCACGAAGGCCAGCCCCAGGCCGCTGCCCGTCGCCTTGGTGGTGAAGAAGTCGTCGAAGGCCCGCTCGCGCGTGCGCGCGTCCATGCCGCTGCCGGTGTCCTGCACCTCCACCCCCACCGCGCCGCCATCCCGCAGCGTGCGCACGGTGAGGGTGCCGCCCTCGGGCATGGCCTCGAAGGCGTTGCGCACCAGGTTCTCCAGCGCGTTGGCGAGCAGGTCCTCGTCCCCGGCGCACTCGGGCAGGTCGGGCGCGAGCTCCTTCTTGAGCTCCACCGCGCCCGGTGTCGCGAAGGCCTGGAGCGACAGCACTCCCTCCACCAGCCGGTTCAGGTCCAACGGCCGGCGCAGGGGTTCGACTCGCGCGAGGCGCTGGTACGTGCCCGCCACGCGGTCCAGGCGCTCCACCTGCTCCAGCAGCAGGTCGAGGAAGTCCCCGTGCGCGTCCCAGGAGTGGCCGCGCGCGTGCTCCTCTTTCAGGTACTGCGCGGCGCCCTTGAGCGCGGCGATGGGGTTCTTCAGGTCGTGCGCCATCTGCGCGGAGAAGCGGCCCAATGTGGCCAGCTGCTCCAGGCGCTCGCGCTGGGTGACGAAGGCGGTGACGCCTCGCCGCGCCGCCGCGAGCAGCGCGAAGGTGATGGCGGTGGTGCCCACGACCAGCGCCCCGGATTCAGCGGCGAAGACGCGGAAGAGCGTGAGGTAGGCGAACACTCCCACCAGCGCGAGCACCCCGGCGTGCACCGCCGCGCTCGTGGCCCGCGTGTCCTTGCCGAAGAGCTGGAAGCGCAGGGACGCGGTGGCCATCACCGGCAGGCCCAGCAGCGTGCCCACGTTGCCCAGCTTCGGCACGGGCAGGGCCATGTCCGCCGCCAGGTCCGTGAGCAGCAGCGCGACGAGCAGCGTGAGGCCCAGCAGCATCAGGCCCGCTCGCGCGCGCTCGTCCGGGGAGACCGCGTGGCGCAGGTGGCGCGTGAGCAGCACGAAGCCCGTGGTGAGGATGGGGATGACGCCCACGGCGACCGCGAGCCCGAAGCGGAAGGTGTTGATGCGCTCTTCCAGCGCGGGCACGCCCATGGCGATGAGCATGGTCAGCGCGAGCGCGCCCATCACCGCGTAGGTGCCGTAGAGGACCCGGGCGGAGCGGCGGCGGCGGCCCACGAACGCGAGGATGAAGTGCACCGCGCACGGCAGCGTCATCAGCGCCGCGGCGAAGCCCATCAGCCGCCAGCCGGTGTCCCCTGAACGCGCCAGCCCGAAGGCGGAGAAGTTCCAGGTGGACAGCGCGATGGACAGCAGCGACAGCGGCAGCGCGAGGGGGCTTCGTCCCACGCGGGCGAGCGCGATGCCGGCGAGCGCGAGCTGCCCCGCGCACGCCAGCAGGCTGACCCACATGGCGCCCGTCATCGCGCGCCTCCGAGACTCAGAGCATGCCCAGCCGGCGGGCGTTGGCGGGGTCGACCGCCGCGGACTCCCAGCGCCGCACCGCGGCCTCGCGCTCCGCGTCGGGCGCGTCCGCGTAGTAGCCCAGCGTGTCGTGCAGGGCGCGACTCAGCTCCTCGATGGCGGCGAGCCGCACGTCCAACTCGCGGTGGCGCAGCGCGGCCACCAGCCAGTCCGCGCGACGGCGGCTGCGGTTCTCCGCCCACCACGCCGACCACTGGCGCGGCTGGAGACCCAGCGTGGCGCGGGTGACTTCGCGCAGGGCCTCCGCGGCGGCCTGCGCGCACATGGCGTCGTCGCTGCCGGTGAGGTTGATGAGTCCCTCGATGGCGTCGCGGTCGTGCAGCGTGCCCAGCGCACGGGCCGCCAGCGAGCGGCGCAGCGCGTCCCGGCTCGCCAGCTCCTGGCGCAGGTCGCGCAGGGACGCGTCCAGGCGCGGCAGGTGCTTGAGCGCGGCGGCGGCGACTCGCGCGGCGCTGGAGATGTCCGGCTCCATGTCGAACAGGCCGCGCAGCACGCCGTCCACCAGCTCCGCGTAGGGCAGGTTGCCCGCGGTGAGCAGCGCCAGGTAGCGCGTGTCCGCGTCGTTCGAGTCCAACAGCGGCGCCAGCGCGACGGCCGCGGGGCGGCCCAGGCGCGACAGGGCGGCGGGGATGGGGCCCAGCTCGTCCGCTTCCGGCAGCTCCACGACGGGCAGCCGGCTCCAGGCGGTGGGGCCGGGGAAGTGCTGCGCGAGCACGCGGGCGCTGGCTTCCGGTGAGCGCGCCAGCTCCGCGATGGCGCTGGAGCGCTGGGACGCGTCCGGGCCGGTGAGCCGGCGCAGGAGCGGCGTGAAGTCCGGCGGCGGGAGCTCTTCCGGTGAGAGCACTCGCGGGGGCAGGGCGGCGGCGCGGCCCAGGTTGGCCACGCCTCCACGGCCGAAGACGGGGTTCCAGCCGAGCCCCGCGACCACGGCGGGCGCGGGCGCGGGCTGCACCGGGGCCGGGAAGCCGGGCACGTCCACGTCGATGGTGATGTCCTCTTCCGGCGCGCGCAGCTCGGACACGCGCTGCTTGCGGAAGAGGATGAGCTCCTGGAAGGCGGCCGGCAGGTCCTGGCAGAACAGGATGTAGTCGCTGAGCCGGCGCTGGCTCATCGGCTTCTGGCCGCAGTCGCCGTAGAGGATGGCCACGAGGCGGCCCTTCACCTCCACCGGGTACAGGAAGACGGTGCGCGGGGCCTGGCGGCCGAAGAGCTCCAGGTAGTGCCGCGTGAGCGCGTCCGGCGGCAGCGGGCCCGCGTAGCTGCCGCGCGTGACGGCGACGGTGCGGAAGACGCTGCTCGCGTCCAGGGGGATGGAGACCAGGGAGAGGGCGTTCGCGTCCAGGCCCTCACCGCGCGAGTCCCAGCCACCCGCGGCGCCGCGCACGACGGCGAAGGCGGCCACGTAGTCGAACGTGCGGCGGCCGAAGCGCAGCGCCACGTCCAGCAGGCGGTCCAGGTCTCGCGTCGACTCCCGCAGCGCGGAGCGGGCCTGGGGCAGCGTCCACTCCGGCACGGCGGCATCCGGCGCGCTGGAGGCACCCGGGACGGGAGCGGGCTCCGGCGCGCGAGGACGGTTCGCGCCCTGCGTGGACGCGGGGTTGCTGAAGATGATGAACGACGGCTCGCCCCGGGGCGCCGCCGGGGGAACCGGCGGCTGGGTCGGCGTGGCGGCCGGGGCCGAGCGGGCCTGCTGCTCGGGCGCGGGAGGCCACACCGCGGGACGGGCTCCCGGGGGC
>NZ_RAVY01000206.1:0-17097 GCF_003611625.1 Corallococcus sp. CA054B | reverse complement strand
CGGGGGGTGGGGCCTCCTCCAGGAAGGGGCGGATGAAGTCCTCCAGCGCGTCCACCCGCAGCTGGACCGCCTCCGTGCGGCAGGCCACGTCACCGCTGATGGTGAGGCCCAGGAGCACCTCGTTCCCCGCCGGGCCCCCCAGCACCGGGCCTCCGCTGTCTCCCACGCAGGTCATGGCCGGGGCGGGGCCGGCCTGGAAGGCGCTGTCGGTGACGCCCGTCACCTGGAGCAGGCCCTGCAGCCGCTGGCCCCTGGGCCGGGCCGCGTCCTTCGTGTCGCCGTAGCCCACCGCCCGCACGAGGTCTCCCGGCGCCACCGGGGCATCCCCCGCCTGGGGGAGCCGGAGAGGCGGGACGTCCGTCACGGGCACCGCCAGCCGCAGGAGCGCGGCGTCCCAGAGGTGCGTGGCCGGGGCGAACTTCGGGTGGGATACCGCCCGGGTGACCCGCACGAACCGCCCGCCGGGCCCGGGCTCCGGGAGCAGCGTGGGGCCCAGGAAGACCTCGTAGGGGCCGTCCTCCGCGAAGACGGCCAGGCAGTGCGCCGCCGTCAGCACCACGTCCGGGGCGATGAGGGCGCCCGAGCAGAGGAGCACCGGCGTCTCCCCTCCACAGCGGGTGCGCCGGGCCACCAGCGCCACCGTCGCCGGGTCCCCGGGCGCGTCCGTCCCCTGGACCAGGGCCTGCCCCAGGCTCCCGGCGGGTCCGGAGGGCTCGGGGTCCACTGGCCCACAGGAGGGCAGGCAGGCGAGCGCCAGCCAGGTCCCGAGCGCAACCGCCCTCCGGGGTCGGCATCCTGTCCTCTCCCAGGCGGACGCCGTGGACCGTTTTGCCATGGGGCGCATCATAGGCAACACGGGTCATGGGAATGGGGGGTGCCCCGCGTTACCTTGCCCCCGGGGGACGTGAACCGGATAGAGTCCGTTGCACGTCTCCCTGCCCCTAGGGGCGGAAGGCACGCCTGCCTGCCTTCTCCGCCGGAGGGGACTGCCACATTGGAGGGTCCGCCACATCTTCACGGGTGGTGGGTCCGCTAACCCTTTTTGGAGGATGTTCACATCATTCGCGAACAGAGAAATAGCAGCCGCGGTCCCAACCGGGACCAGAGAACCAACCGCCGCATCCGCGCGCGGGAAGTCCGTGTCGTGGGCTCCGATGGTTCGCAGCTCGGAGTCATGACCATCGAAGCGGCGCTGGAAAAGGCCCGCTCCGAGTCGCTCGACCTGGTCGAAGTCAGCCCGATGGCCAAGCCGCCGGTCTGCAAGATCATGGACTACGGCAAGTTCAAGTACGAGGAGAAGAAGAAGGCCTCGGACGCGAAGCGCACGCAGGTGGTCATCCAGCTCAAGGAAGTGAAGCTCCGTCCCAAGACGGAGGAGCACGACTACGAGTTCAAGGTGCGCAACACCCGCCGGTTCATCGAAGAGGGCAACAAGGCCAAGGTCGTCATCCAGTTCCGCGGGCGTGAAATCACGCACAAGGAGTTGGGCAGCGCCATCCTCGATGACGTCATCAAGGACCTGAAGGACGTGGCCGTGGCGGAGCAGCTGCCGCGCATGGAAGGCCGGCAGATGTACATGATCCTGGCCCCCACGCCCAAGGTCGCGCAGAAGGCGCGCGAGCAGGCGCGGCAGGCCGCTGCGGCCGCCCGCAAGTCCCCGCCCCCGGGTGCCGGCAAGAAGCCCCAGGCGGCCGGTGGTGCTCCCGGCGCGGACGGTGCCTCCACGGCCCCGGTCGAGTCCGACGGCGCCAGCGACGCTGGCGGCGATACGACGGACGAAGCGCCGGACGCCGCGCCCGCGACGACGTAGCCGCACGCAGGCTCGCGTCTCCCCTCGCCGGGAGACGCGCCCACGGGCGGTGCCCCTCGGGATGACGTCCCGAGGAGACCGCCCGCGTTCATTTCCGCGGCCCGTGACTCAAGGCCTGCCCCATCAGCCGGGCAGGACCCGGGTGCGCCGGCGGCGTCCCCACTCCATCAGGATGAACGTCACGCCCACCGCGAGCGTCGCGCTGGCACCGCCACACCCGGCGGCCATCGCCTGCTGGGAGGGGCTCGTCGCGGCGCTCACCAGCGCGCCAGGGTCCTGGGGCGGCGAGGGCTCGAACCCGGAGCCGCCGGTGGCGGTGAAGCGCTCGCGCTCCTCGTCCTCATCCGCCGGGGCCTGCTTCGCCGCCACGGTCTGGGACTTGAGCGACGACGCGCTGGTGGAGAAGAAGGACAGCCGGTAGCTGGAGCCGGAGGACGGCTCGATGCCGAAGAAGCACACCAGCGGCACGCCCGAGGGCAGCACGTCCGGCGCCGCCGGGTAGCCCGCGAAGCCGGACACCGACGCGAGCTCCTTGCCCGCGCCCGGCTTGCCGCTGGAGGACAGCGCGCGGACCCACAGCCGGTAGCCCGTGCCGTCGCTCCGGGGCTGGTTGTAGAAGAGGTACAGGCTGCTGCCCGCGCGCACGAGCGCCGGCTGCGTGGCCCAGTCCCCGTCCTCCAGCACCTTCACCGCGGAGCCGAAGGCGGTGCCGTCGAAGCGGCGGTACATCAACCGTTCGGAGTTGTCCTTGTAGACCAGGTGCAGGCCGCCCTTCCCGTCCGCCACCGCGCTCATCGCGGCGCCGTGGTAGATGCCGTCGGAGAAGGCGGTGCGCGTGGAGGACCAGCTGGACACGGACGCGCTGTCATCGCGGATGCGGTAGTGCGTTTTGTCGCGGCCGTCGTGCGAGCTCCACAGCATCATCATCCGGCTGCCCAGGCTGATGAGCCGCCCGCCCCCGCGCTTCGGGACGTCTCGCGCGAGCGCGGACTGGGTGCGGAAGGTGGAGCCGCCGTCGCTGCTCACGGAGATGACCAGCGTGTTGCTGGCGTCCTTCTCCCGGAAGAAGGCCTGCACCCAGAGCCGGCCCTTGGAGTCGCGCGCCAGCTCCGCGCGGTAGTACGCGGTGCTGGAGCTGGTGGAGTCGAAGACGCGCACGGCCTTGTCCGGGAGCCAGTGGTTCTTGGACGCGCTGTAGCGCCACCACTGGAAGTACACGTCGCGGGACGTGGAGCCGCTGATGCCCGCGCTGTCCGGCGTCTCCACCGCGTAGACGAGCGCCACGTCCTTGCCCACCACCACCAGGTCCGCGCGGTCGTAGTTGGAGCCGTCGTGGATGACGCCCTCCTGCTTCCAGGTGGTGCCGCCGTTGTCGCTGCGGAACAGCCGCAGGCCATGCCCGTCCTGTCCGCCCTGCTGCACGGCCGCGAGCAGCACGGAGCCCTCGCTGCGGGACACGCGCACGATGTGCCGGTGCGCGGGCAACGTCAGCGCGTTGCCTCCTCGCACCGGAATGGCCGAGGGCGGTGTCGCCGCCGTCATGCCCGCCAGCAGGAGCCCTGTGACCGCCGCCCAACCCATGCCCACCCCTTTCGTTGGATTCCTCGCCGGGAAACTGGTGGGGAGGGAGGGACGAAAGAAGGTGGGAAAAAGGGTTTCCGCCTGCCTGCCTGCCCTACGAAGGGGCGGCGGCGGTGTCGTGGGCTGGACGCTTCAGCCGCGCGCCGCGGCCCTGCCGCCGATGTGCTCGCCCGCGTCCGGACGCAGCCGGCGGAACAGCGGCCCGGCCAGCGACGACACGAGGCCGATGGCGAGGAACGGCAGGAGGAAGCGGTCCGGCGTGAGGCGCACGTCACCGCCGCCGCGCGCCACGTGCAGCATCAGGCCGCCGAAACTGATGCCCACGCTCAGCGCCATCTGCTGCGTCACCACGGCGATGGTGGAGGCGTTGCTCACCGACTCCTTGGGGAGGTCCGCGTAGGCCATGGTGTTGGTGGCGGTGAACTGCAGCGAGCGCATGAAGCCGCTGAACACCAGCGTGCCGATGATGACCGGGATGGGCGTGGTGACGCCGAAGAAGGCGGGCACGGCCGTCAGCGCGGCGGTGAGCAGGTTGGAGGCGATGAGCGTCTGGCGGAAGCCCACGCGCCGGATGAGCGCGGGCGCCACCGGCTTGCACGCGAAGGCGCCCAGCCCCGTCCCGATGGTGACGAGCCCCGCCTCCAGCGGCCCCCAGCCCAGGGCCACCTGGAAGAGCAGCGGCAGCAGGAAGGGCGTCGCGCCCAGGCCAATGCGCACCAGCGCCCCGCCCATCATGCTGGCGCGGAAGGTGTCCACCTGGAACAGGCGCAGGTTGAGCACCGGGCGAGGCGTGCGCAGCGCGTGCCGCACGTAGGCCACCAGCGCCCCCACCGCCACCAGCGTGATGGCCGCCTGCACGGGCCACGGCACCAGGCCGATGCCCACCGTCTCCGCCGCGCCCATCAGCGCGGTGATGGCGACCACGGCGATGGCGAAGCCCTTCATGTCGAAGGGGCCGGGGTCCGGCTGCTTCAGCGGGGGCACGAAGCGCGCCACGGCCCACATGCCCAGCAGGCCCACCGGCACGTTGATGAAGAAGATCCACGGCCAGTCCGCGACGCCCAGGATGAAGCCCGCGAGCGGCGGCCCCAGGAGCGGCCCCACCAGCGCGGGCATGGTGAACCAGCTCATCGCGGACACCAGCTTCTCGCGCGGTGCCGAGTTCACGACGATGAGCCGGCCCACGGGCACCATCAGCGCGCCGCCCAGGCCCTGCAGGGTGCGGGCGAGGACCAACTGCACGAGCGTCTGGGAGAAGCCGCACAGCACGGAGCCCGCGAGGAACACGACCATGGCGGTCATGAAGACGCGGCGCGGACCGAAGCGGTCGGCGATCCACCCGCTCGCGGGCGCGAGCACCGCCAGGGCCAGGATGTATGACGTCAGCGCGAGCTTGAGGTGGACGGGGTCGGTGCCGAACGCCACGGACAGCGTGGGCAGCGCGGTGGACAGCGCCGTGGAGTCCAGGAACTCCATGAACAGCGCACTGGCCACCGCGATGGATGCCAGCCGGGAGCCTCGGGTGAACGGGGTGCTGGAGGGCTCGGTGGAGGCGGTCGCGGCGGAAACGGACACGTCTTTTTCTATGCGCACGCGGCACCGTGCCTGTCACGCCCGTGTGAAGGCCGCGCCGCGTCCGGCAGAAGCACTTGTACTCCCAGCGCGAAGCGGTGGGGGCTTCGCGTGAAGCGGGCGCGGCACTCCGTCTGGAGGGCAGCCGAGCGGGCACCTCCGCCGACAGGCTCCAAGCAAGAGCCTCCTTCCCCGGCGCGGTCCCAAAACCTGTCCGACTGTCGGACAGGTTCGTGCGGAGCGCCCCCGACGGGGAGCCCTGCCCGTCCGTCAGGGCTCCGGCGGTTCGCTGCGCGCGGCCTCGGCCAGGGTGCGGGCCTCTTCGCGCAGCTCGTTCAAGCGGACACGGTGACGCTTCAGCAGCGCGTCCACCTGCTCCACGCGGGCCTTGTCCCCGCGCGACTTCGCCTCCTGCCGCTCGCCTTCCAGCCGCGACACGTCCCGCCCCAGCAGCGTGGCGATGTGCTCCGTCTTCTCCAGCTTCCAGCGCGCCGTCTGGGGCTTCTCTTCTTCAATGGGATCGTTCTGCTGCGGCGGCGCGTTGGCCACCTCCGGCTCCGGCGGCACGTCGCCGGGCGAGGGCGGCACCACCGTGGCGTGGGGCGGCGCGGGGTCCGGCGTGCGCACCGGCACCGCGCGCTTCGGCGACACCTGGGCCGCCGTCACCGGGCCGGGGCTCGCGTTCGGCACTGGAGGCGCGGCGGCGGGAGAAGAGGCCTCTCGCGACGGCCACAGCGCCACGGCGATGAGCGCGGCCACCAGCACCGCCGCGCTCCCCAGCATCACCCGCTCACGGTTCCGCATCGTCACTCCCCCTACAACCGAAGGCGCCAGCCGTCACCCTGGCGCTCCACCCGGAAGAGGAACGGCTCCGAGCGCTCCGCTCCTCCCTGCGACACCCGCGCCCGCACGACCACCGCGTTCGGGTCGCGGCCATCCACCTTCGCGTCCAGCACGTCCACCAGGCCCATGCCGTGCTCGTGCAGGTCCTTCACCGTCTCCTCGCACGAAGGCACGCCCTGCCCTGTCACCAGCATGGGGCCCAGCACCGCGCAGTCCCCGGACGGCAGGGCCTGGAAGAAGCGGCGCACCGCCGCCTCCCCGGCCTCCGTCTTGGAGGACACCGTGGATGTGCAGCCAAGCGCGGCGAGCCACAGCCCCGCCGCCCCCACCGCGTGTCTCACCGCGCGCCGTCCCATCCGGCCTTCAGTAGCAGTTGGGCGCGAACAGCTCGTCGTCCGTGGCGGACATGAACTGATCATCGCAGTAGGCGGACGCCAGCACGTGGCCGTTACGCACGCAGCCGTCGTGGTTCGTGGCGTCCAGCGTGTACTGCGTGTCGCCACCGCAGCCGCCGCCGCAGCGGCCGAAGCAGTTGCCCATCACCTTGGGGCGCGACCAGTGGTCCGGCTCGCCGCACACCCAGGTGCTGCCGTTCATGTAGTACTCGTCGCCGCTGCACGTCGTGTGGTCACCCAGCTGGGCGATCTGCTGGTTCTTCGCGTTGTCGAAGCCGCCCTTGTTGCAGTCGTGCTTCGCGTACGAGTACCAGTTGTACGTACCGCCACAACTGCCCGTCCATTTGCCGGCACACTTGGCGTAGCTGCACAGCATCGTATAGCCGCGGCCCTGCTCGCCCATCACCGTGCGCTTGAGCGTGACGCTCGTGGGCTGCTGCGCCCACATGCCCACCGCGCGGCGCAGGTACATGGCCTCCGGCGCCGCCGCGTCACCCTGGGGCAGCCCCTGGTTCAGCGCGCCGTAGAACGCGCTCAGCACCTGGCGGTCCGCGTCCACCACCTGCGTGTCCTGCACGTTCGCGTCCGCGAAGCCGTCCAGCGTGGACACGCCCGACGCCGGGTCCATCAGGCCCGTCAGCGTCATGCCGTGCATGCGCACCTCCAGGCGGTACACCCCGGGCTCCACCTCGCGCGAGGCGAAGGACACCGTCTGCCCGTCGTGCGCCCAGGTGCCCTCGGTCAGCCCCGTGCCGGAAGTGAGCGACAGCCCCTCCGGAGACGCCGGCGGCGCTTCCGTGCCCGCCCCGCCACAGCCCCACAACAACAACGCCGCGACCGCACCACCCAGTGCCTTGCGCATCCGTGTTCACCCTCCGGCCAGGACAACTTCCAAGAATTCGAAGCGAGTGCGGGATTACCGGGCGGCTGAACAGGGAACAAGGCGAGGTGCGTCAGCTGGGGCCTCCAAGCATCCAGCCTGTACCTGGGGACAACCTGGCTGTTCACGGCGGACGGGCGCGGAGGGGCGGGGATGTGGCATGACGGGCCCGCGACGCAGGTCGTTCCCCTTGTGGAGGAAGTCCCCTTGAAAATCCCCGCGCTCACCGTGGTGGCGGCGCTCGCCGCGACGGGTTGCTCCAACGGCAGCATCACGCAGAACCGTGAAGCCCAGGCCCGCATCGCCGCCAACTCGGCGAAGCCCCAGCTGGCGCCCATGAAGGGCTCGGAAGTGCTGGCCGGTACGCCGGACGCCTTCAAGGCCCTGTGCAAGGCGGACCTGGAGCGCATGCAGGCGCAGGTGGCGGCGCTGAAGAAGCTGGATGCGAAGACGAACGGCCAGGGCGTCCTCAAGGCGTACGACGAGGCGCAGACGGCCATCCTCAACGCGGCCAACCGCTCCAGCCTCGCGCGCGAGGTGCACCCGGACGCCGCCATGCGCGACGCGTCCCGCGAGTGCGAGCAGCAGGTGGACGCGGCCAACGTGGCGCTGTCCCAGGACCGCGGCGTCTACGACGCGCTGTCGCTGGTGGACCTGTCCAAGGAGGACGCGGCCACGCGCCACTGGGTGGACCGCACGCTCCTGGACTTCCGCCGCGCGGGCGTGGACCGGGATGAGGCCACGCGCGCCAAGGTGAAGGCGCTCAACGAGGAGATTCTCAAGCTGGGCCAGCAGTTCGGGCAGAACATCGCGGAGGACACGCGCAGCGTGGCCTTCACGCCCAAGGACCTGGACGGGCTGCCGGAGGACTACAAGAAGGCGCACGCGCCCGGCGCGGACGGCAAGGTGGTCATCACCAGCAACTACCCGGACTACTTCCCGTTCATGACGTACGCGAAGAACGCGAAGGCGCGCGAGAAGCTCTGGCGCACCTACCGTCAGCGCGCGTTCCCCAAGAACCAGGCGGTGCTCGCGCAGCTCATCGAGAAGCGCAACGAGCTGGCCACGCTGCTGGGCTACGACACCTACGCGGCCTTCACGACCGAAACGCGCATGACGCGCACGCAGCAGGCTGCGGCGGACTTCATCGACCAGCTGGCGCAGGCCACGGAGGGACGCGCGAAGAAGGAGATGGCGGACCTGCTGGCGCGCAAGAAGAAGGACGTGAAGGGCGCCACCGTGGTGGAGCCCTGGGACCAGGACTACTACGAGGACCGGCTGCGCGCGGAGAAGTTCGGGTTCGACTCGCAGGCGGTGCGGCCCTACCTGGAGTACGCGCGGGTGAAGGACGGCGTGATGGGCATCACCTCCAGCCTGTGGGGGGTGGCCTTCCAGCCGGTGAAGGACGCGAAGACGTGGCACACCGACGTGGAGGCGTATGACGTCGTGGAGGGCGGCAAGCCGCTGGGCCGCATCTTCCTGGACATGCACCCGCGCGACGACAAGTACAAGCACGCGGCGCAGTTCGACCTGGTCACGGGTGAGCTGGGCAAGCGGCTGCCGGAGGCCGTGCTGGTGTGCAACTTCCCGCGCCCCGGCGACCTGATGACGCACGACGAGGTGGGGACGTTCTTCCACGAGTTCGGCCACCTGATGCACACCATCTTCTCCGGCCACCAGAAGTGGACGCCCATCTCCGGCATCTCCATGGAGCGTGACTTCGTGGAGACGCCGTCCATGCTGCTGCAGCAGTGGGCGGAGCAGCCGGAGGTGCTCAAGAGCTTCGCCAAGCACCACGAGACCAACGAGCCCATCCCCGCGGAGATGGTGGAGAAGCTGCGCGCGTCGAAGGAGTTCGGCCAGGGCCTGTTCGCGCGCCGCCAGCTGTTCCTGTCCGCGGTCAGCCTCCAGTACTACTCGCGCGCGCCGGGCTTCGACACGTCCGCGGTGCTCTCCGAGCTGCAGAAGAAGCTGTCGCCCTTCCGCCACGAGTACCGCGACGGCACCCACTTCGAGCTCGCGTTCGGGCACCTGGATGGGTACTCGGCCGCGTACTACACGTACCTCTGGTCCTCCGTCATCGCGAAGGACCTGGAGTCCAAGTTCCAGGAGAACGGCTACCTGGACCGCGACACGGCCATGCACTACCGCAAGACGGTGCTGGAGCCCGGCGGCTCCAAGCCCGCCGCGGAGCAGGTGAAGGACTTCCTCGGCCGGCCGTACGGCTTCGAGGCCTACCGCGCGTACCTCGACGGCGCCGCGAAGACGACGGGCACCGCCAAGGAGTCGAAGTAGCGCTGCCTCCTCCCCGGAAGCGGGCCGTGTCTTTCAAGCCCGCTTCCGGGAGTGCCGCGCCGCCTGACCCGCCCCTGGGGGCAGGAGTCGGCGCGCGGTGCCTCTTTGGACCCCGGGCCCTGCCCGGTCGCGGAACTCCCCTTCCCCATCAAGTCCCCACCACGTGCCCATCTCCACCCCGGGGACGGAGCCTGGCGTCCGTCTGTCGTCACGCGGCGGTTGGAAGGCGTCTTGCTTTGGAGCGCGCTCGCCGGGGCCCCTTCGCGGTCCGGAGGAGGCGTGCACGCGGTGACGGCCTGCGGTCGGAGATGGCGGAGGGTGGGCCTCGCGGCGGTGGCGGCGATGCTGACCGCGAGCTGCAGCGATTCACCTCCCAAGGCGCGGGTGCTGCCGGGGCCGGACGCGCCCGTGGATCCACAGGACGCGCAGTGCCGTTCCGCGGCGCGCGACCCGGGCCGCGTCACGCTGCACCGCCTCAACCGCGCTGAGTACAACAACACCGTGCGCGACCTGCTGGGCGAAACGGGCTCGCCCGCGAGCAGCTTCCCGCCGGACGACCACGGCTTCGGCTTCGACAACAACGCGGACGTGCTCAGCATGTCCCCGCTGCTGATGGAGAAGTATTCCCACGCGGCGGAGGCGCTGGTGGAGGCCGCGTGGACGCGAGGCGCGTTCAATGCGTGCGGGCTCGACCCCGCCCAGCCGGAGGCGTGCGCGCGCGAATTGCTCAAGACCTTCGCGCGCCGGGCCTGGCGCCGGCCCGTCACGGCGGAAGAAGTGGAGCGGCTGGTCGCGTTTGTCGCGCTGGCCCGGCAGCAGGGCGACGCGCCGGAGGTGGGCGTGAAGCTGGCGCTGCGCGCGGTGCTGGTGTCGCCGCACTTCCTCTTCCGCGTGGAGCTGGACCCGGCACCCACGTCCACGGTGCCGCACGCCGTGAGCGACCTGGAGCTGGCGAGCCGCCTGTCCTACTTCCTCTGGAGCAGCATGCCGGATGAGGCGCTCTTGCAAGCGGCGGAGGGCGGCCACCTGCACGAGCCGGAGGTGCTGGAGGCGCAGGTGCGGCGCATGCTGGCGGACCCCAAGGCCCACGCGCTGGTGGACAACTTCGCGGGCCAGTGGCTCTACACGCGCGCGCTCGACTTCTCCCAGCCGGAGTCGCGCTACGGCTTCGACGAACCGCTGCGCGAGGCCATGCGCCAGGAGATGCAGCTCGTCTTCCAGGAGTTCGTCACTGGCGACCACCGCCTCAAGGACCTGCTGGACGCGCCCTTCACCTATGTGAATGACCGGCTGGCCTCGCACTACGGCCTGCCCAAGCCCGGCACCACCGCGATGACGCGCGTGGAGCTGAAGGACCACCCGGAGCGGGCGGGCCTCTTCGGGAAGGGCTCGCTGCTCACCGTCACCGCCAACCCGGACCGCACGTCGCCGGTGAAGCGCGGCGTCTGGGTGCTGGAGCAGCTGTTGTGCAAGGGGCCGCCCCCGCCACCGCCCGACGCGGGCGGACTGGCCCCGGCGGTGGACCCCACGCTCAACATCAAGGCGCGCATGGCGCAGCACCGAGTGGACCCCACCTGTTCGGGCTGTCACACGCTGATGGATCCGCTGGGCTTCGGCATGGAGAACTTCGACCCGGTGGGCCGCTGGCGCACGAAGGAGGAAGGCGGCGCGGTGGTGGACCCCAGCGGCGAGCTGCCCGGCGGCAAGGTGTTCAACGGCGTGGCGGAGATGCGCGCGGTGGTGAAGCAGGACCCGGACCTGTCCGCGTGCATGACGCGCCACCTGCTCACCTACGCGCTCGGGCGCGGCGCGGAAGAACAGGACCGCTGCACCGTGCGCGACATCTCCCAGCAGGCCGAGACCCGGGGCGGCCGGCTCGCCGACTACATCCTCGCCATCGTCCGCAGCGACGCGTTCCTGCAACGGCGTGGCGAGTCGGAGGAACACAAGCCATGAGCCGCACCCCTGCCCTCTCCCGCCGGACGCTCCTGCGCGGCATGGGCGCGCTGATGGCGCTGCCCCTCCTGGACGTCATGCGCCCCAGCACGGCCCGCGCCGCCACGCCGGCCCCGCGCCGCTTCGTGGCCTTCTACACGCCCTGCGGCATCCACATGCCCAAGTGGACGCCCGGTGGGGAGGGCGCGGACTACTCCCTGACGCCCACGCTCGCGTCGCTGGCGCCGGTGAAGGGGGACGTGCTGGTGCTGAGCGGCCTGGACAACCTGCCCGGCAGGCCGGACGGCGACGGCCACCACGCCGCCGCGACGGCCGCGTTCCTGTCCTGCGTGAAGGCGCGCAAGACGGAGGGCACCAACATCCGCACCGGCATCTCCATGGACCAGGTGCTGGCGAACGCGGTGGGCTCGGCCACGCGCTACCCGTCGCTGGAGCTGGGCATGGACCAGGGCAAGGGCATTGGCAACTGCGACTCCGGCTACGCGTGCCCGTACGCGAACAACATCGCGTGGGCGGGGCCGTCCACGCCCGTGCCCAAGGAGACGAAGCCTCGCGCGGCCTTCGAGCGGCTCTTCGCGGACTTCGACCCGAACGTCACGCAGGCGGAGCTGGCGAAGCGCAAGGCGTACGGGCTGAGCATCATCGACGCCGTGCGCGACGACGCGAAGGCGCTCCAGGGGAAGCTGGGCACCACGGACAAGCGCAAGCTGGACGAGTACTTCACCGGCGTGCGCGAGCTGGAGCTGCGCGTGAACGCGATGGACGGCGCAGGCCCCACGTGCGGCGCCGCCGTGACGCCCTCGGAGAGCGAGGACGTGCGCGAGAAGACGAAGGCGATGCTGGACCTCATCGTGCTCGCGTTCCAGTGCGACCTGACCCGCACGTGCACCTTCATGCTGGGCAACGCGCGCAGCCAACGCGTTTATTCGTTCCTGGGGCTGTCCGGCGAGCACCACACGTACTCGCACCACCAGCGGGTCCAGGCCAACTACGACGCGCTGGTCAAAATCGACAAGTGGGAGGTGGAGCAGTTCTCATACCTCCTCCAGCGCATGAAGGCCGTGCAGGAGGAGGGCGGGACGCTGCTGGACCACAGCGCCGTGTACTTCTCCAGTGAGATTGCCGACGGCAACATGCACGAGCACAAGAACCTGCCCGTCCTGCTCGCGGGCCGCGCGGGCGGCGCCATCTCACCGGGCCGGCACATCCGCTACGGAGGCCAGCCGCTGGCGAACCTCTACATCGCCCTGCTCAACATGTTCGGCGTGCCCGCGACGACCTTCGGCGACGACGGCACCGGGCCCCTCCCTGGACTGGGAGCGTAGGGCAGGAAGGGGCTCGGGCCCCCCGGGGGCCGCCTGCCCCGTTCGGTTCTCCTGCGCGAAGGCGCCGGGTGCGGAATGATTCCGCGCATGGCACTTCCTGTGTTCCGTCGCGGGCTCGCCGTGTTGCTGCTGGCCCCGTTGCTTGGCTGTGGTTCCAGCGCGAACGCGCAGCGGCCTGTCTCCGCATCCACGAAGAAGGACGCGGCCACCGCCGTCGCGCGCAAGGCCCCCGCGGCCACGCCCGCGCCCTCCGAGGGCACGCGCAAGCCGGTGCCGTCCGCCGCGGAGCTGAAGCGCGACATGGTGGCCGCGCACAATCAGGCGCGGGCGAAGGCGTCACGCCCCACGCCGAAGCCGGCGCTGCCCGCGCTCACCTGGTCCGACGAGGCGGCGCGCAAGGCGGAGGCCTACGTGAAGGAGTGCCGCTTCGAGCACAACCCGGACCGGGGCAGCTTCGGAGAGAACCTGGCCGCCGCGACGCCGGACACCTGGAACACCGCGCAGGTGGTGAAGGGCTGGGCGGACGAAGCCGCTGACTACGACTACGCCTCCGGCAAGTGCAAGGCCGGGAAGATGTGCGGCCACTACACGCAGGTGGTGTGGCGCACCACGAAGGCGGTGGGCTGCGCGACGAAGCTGTGCACGAAGAACTCGCCCTTCGGCGGCAACGTGAAGACGTGGCAGCTCTGGGTGTGCAACTACGCGCCGCCGGGCAACTGGGTGGGCGAAAAGCCCTACTGAGCCGCGAGCGTGATGACCTGGATGCCGTCCGCCGTGCCCACGGCGAAGCGGCGGTTCGCGGCGTCCAGCGCGAAGTGCGGCGGGGGCGGCAGGTGGTGGCGGATGCTGGCCAGCACCTTCCCCGTGTCCAGGTCCTCCCAGCGCTGCACGACGCGGCCGGTGGCGCGGGACACGAGCTTCGGGTGGCCGAAGAAGTCCACCACGTGCTCCGCGTCCACGACCATCAGCGGGCCCGCGGGCTCCTCCAGCTCCACCTCCGACAGCAGCTTCTTCTCCGTCAGCGAGTAGGTGCCCAGGAAGAATCGGGCGTCGTCGCGGGACTCCTCGATGCGGACGAAGACGAGCGTGTCCTTCACCCCGAAGGCCACGGACGTGAGGAAGATGCCGCCCTCCACGCCCTCCATCAGTTCAGAGCTGTCCAGCGACGCGGGCTCCTCCAGCGCGCGGGGCACGTCGAACACCGACGCCGCGTCCACCGGGTGCCAGATCCACCCCGCGCTCGCCAGGTAGCGCCCGTCCGGGCTGAACTGGAGCCGCGAGTGGAAGATGTCCGCCGGGGTGTTGTCGCGCTTCGTGAGGCGCTCACCCGTGGCGGCGTCCTCCAGCTCCACCACGCAGTACGACTCCGGGCAGTGCGCCAGCAGCGTGCGTCCACTGGGCAGCGTGTGCAGGGCCACGGGGTAGTCGTGGGTGTTCGCGTGGTAGAAGTCGCGCGTGAGCTGCCTCACCACGCGCGTGCCGTCGAGCAGCAGCCCCGCCGTCCCCAACGACTCGTACAGCACGCTGTAGCGGCCATCCGGGGACATCACCGCGCGGTCGAAGCGGTAGGCGTAGCGCACGTGCGGATCATCGGTGCTGCCGTCCAGGTGGTAGCGCACCAGCCCACCCACCGGGTCCACCAGCGCGTCGCCGCTCCAGCAGAGGGAGGACACGGCGCGCGGGGTCTTCAGGGTCTGTCTCTGGAAATCCATGGCGCCGGGGACGGAGGTGCCCGGCGCGGCCTGACGGGGCCCACCCGGCTTCAGGCGGGGATCATGGACAGCAGCTGCTGGGCCTTCGCGCGCAGCTCCTTGTCACTCCCCTGGAGCACCTGCTGCGCGTGGTGGCGGGCCTTCGCGGGCTCGCCCAGACGCAGCGCCAGCGCCAGGTTGAAGTGCGTGGTGGGGTCCTGCGGGTGCGCCTCCAGCACCGGCGCCAGCACGGACGCGGCGAGCGCCGGGCCCTCCTGCGGCACGTGCTCCAGGTAGTGCACCGCCAGGTCGTTGGGCGCGCCCGTGTCCGTGGGCGCCTTCGCGACGGCCTCTTCCAGCAGCGTGCGCACCCGGCCGCGCTGGCCCGCGATGTCTAGCGCCCGCGCCAGCTGCCGGCGGGCCTCCACCGACTCGGGGTCGCGCTGGAGGACCTCCTCGAAGAGGGGCAGGGCCTCCGTCAGCTTGCCGGCGAGCAGCGCGGCCATGGCGTGCAGGCCGATGAAGTTGGGGTTCTCCGGCGCCAGCTGTCGCAGCCGCAGCGCGGCGGCCAGGGCGTTCTGCGTGAGGCCCCCGAGCAGCGACAGGTTGAAGATCTCCTCCCAGAGGGCCTCGTCGTCCGGCGCCAGCGTCAGCGCGTCCCGCAGCTCCTGAAGCGCGAGCCCCAGGTCCCCCGTCTCCAGATACGCCCGCGAGCGCTCCCACTGCGCGCGGTAGGACTCCTTGACCATCGTGCCCCTCAACCCCGGAACATCTTGTGGAACAGCCGCATGAACATGCCCGACTTGGGCGCGGTCTCCGGGCGGCCGGACTGCTGGTGCTGCGCCTCCGACTGGAGATCCAGCTTCTGCTTCAGCTTCTTGAGGTCCGGGTCGATGGAAAAGGTGCTGAACTCATCGTTCCCTTCAAGGGCTGTCTGGATCTTCCGCGCGCGGGATTCGTCCTGGCTCATGTCGCGTCTCCTGACCGGACCCTGACCCTACCACGGGGTCCCCGCCCCTCCCCATCCTCGCTGTCTCCCTGTCCGCTTGCCCGCACACCCACCCGCGCGCGGATAATCCCCGCCATGCGACGCCCTTCCCTCTTCCGCTCCCTGTCCCTGCTCAGCCCGTTCCTCCTGCTCGCCTGTATCCCTGACGGGGACCCGGACGACACGCCCACGGACGCGGGCGTCCTGGAGGATGGAGGCACCACCCCCGATGGCGGCGGCGTGGAGCTGACGCAGTTCGCCCGCGACATGCTGGAGGCCCACAACGCGGCCCGCGCCGCCGCGAAGCCCACGCCGTCACCCGCGCTGGAGCCGCTCACGTGGGACCCCTCGGTGGAGGAGATTGCTCGCAAGTGGGTGGAGCAGTGCCAGTTCAAGCACAACGACGGCCGGGGCAACGCGGGGGAGAACATCGCCGCCGCCACGCCGGACCACTGGGACACGAAGGGCGTGGTGAAGGGCTGGGTGGACGAGGCGGCTGACTACGATTACGCGAGCAACACCTGCAAGGCGGGCGAGGTCTGCGGCCACTACACGCAGGTGGTGTGGCGCAACACCCGCCGCCTGGGCTGCGCCACGAAGCGCTGCACCACCAACTCTCCCTTTGGCGGTTCCTCCCCCTGGGACTTCTGGGTGTGCAACTACGCGCCCCCGGGCAACTACGCGGGCCAGCGCCCCTACTGAAGGCCGCTGGCCCCGTGCCTCCTCAGCGCTTGAGCGTGCGCGCGAGGAACGCGGACGTCTCCGCCCAGGCGGACGCGGCGGCGCGCTCGTCGTAGCGGGCGCCGGAGGGGTTCGCGAAGGCGTGGTCCGCGTCGTACTCCACGATGCGGCTGCGCACGCCGGCCTCGTCCAGCGCCTTCTCGAAGGCCTGCACCGTCTCCGGCGGGATGGACTTGTCCTTCGTGCCGAAGATGCCCAGCACCTGCGCCTTGATGGTGGAGAGCTGCTGGGGGTCGGTCACCGGGTGGCCGTAGTAGATGACCGCCGCGCTCAGCTCCGGGATGGCCATGGCGGTGCGCAGTGACCAGCCGCCGCCGAAGCACCAGCCGATGCTGCCGGTGCGCACGGCCTGGATGCGCGGGTCGCCCTTGAGGAACGCGTGCGCGGCCAGCAGCGTCTTCGTGGCCTGGTCCGGGTCCACGGCCTTCACCAGCGCGAGCGCCTCGTCGGGGTTGGCGCCCACCTTGCCGTGGTAGAGGTCCACCGCGAGCGCCGCGTAGCCCTCCGCCGCCAGCCGGTCCGCCCAGGCCTGCACGTGCTCGTTGAGGCCCCACCACTCGTGGATGACGATGACGGCGGGCAGGGGGCCCTTCGCGTCCGGCGGCAGGCTCAGGTAGGCCTTGGAGCCGTCGGACAGCTCCACCGGCTGGCCCCTGCGCTCGGGGGCGGCGTCCGTGCGCAGGGTGTGCATGGCCTTGAAGTCCTCCTCGGAGACGGCGCCCGTGGCGGACGGCGTGCGCGCCACCTCCGCCGGACTGCTCGTCGCGCAGGCGCCCAGCATCAGCGCCGCCGCCAGCACCCACGTGAGCCTCTTCATGTCCGGCTTCATCGTCCGTGTCCTTTCGGGGCCCGGGCTGTCCGGGCCGCTTTTACGCGTGCCTTCCGGGCGTAGCGCGCTGGAGGCGGGGGCGCCAGCGCGTTGAGCCCCGGACGCGAAGAGGGCCGGCGCGAGGGGAAGTCCCTCACGTCGGCCCTCGTTCCCGCCGCTCCCGTCAAAGGGAGGGGGTGACTACTTCGTCG
>NZ_RAVY01000205.1:0-17174 GCF_003611625.1 Corallococcus sp. CA054B | reverse complement strand
GGGGGAGGGGCGTGTGGCGGTGTTCGTGCCGGCTGGCAGCGGGTTCGACGCGGGGCCCCTGACGACGCTGGACGTGCGGCCGGTGCCCACGCTCACCAAGGCGGTGGAGGCGGTGCTGGGGCTGAAGCCCCGTGCCGACGGGGAAGGGGTGGGGGGATGATCCGCCAGGGCGTGGGTGCCATCCGGGAGATGGTCGGGCTGACGCGGGGGCTGGGAAATCTCAGGGTGATGCTGGGCTCGGGGCTCTTGGGCATGGCGGCCTCCGGCCTGCTCAACCCGGTGATGCCGTTGTACCTGCGCGAGCGCGGGCTGGGCTTCCAGGAGATTGGCGCGCTCTACACGGCAGGGGCGCTGCTGCCCATCTTCGTGCAGCCGGTGCTGGGGGCGCTGTCGGACCGCCATGGGCGCAAGCCCTTCGTGGTGGGCCTGTCGCTCGTCACGTCGTTGATGGTGCCGGCGGTGGCGCTGGTGGACGACCCGCAGCCGCTCGCCGCCGTGATGATCCTCAAGATGCTGCTGTCGCGCAGCGCGGCGCCGGTGTCCAACGCGATGGTGGCGGACTTCGCGCCCGCGAAGCAGCGCGCCACGCTCTTCTCGCTGCTGGATGCCACGTCGAACCTGGTGTTCGTCGCGGCGCTGTTCGCGTCCTCCGCCGTCATCCGCGCGCTGTCGGTGGCGGGCACCTTCTTCCTGGCAGGGGGCCTGTTCCTCGCGGGCAGCCTGCTGCTCCTGGGGCTGGACGAACCGGCGAGGCCGTCGCATGCGGAAGCGACGCGCGGCGGGGCGGGGTGGGGTTTGGTGTTCCGGGGGCTCCTGTCGCCGTTCACCTACGTGAAGGACCGGCCGGGCGCGGCGGCGCTGTTCCTCTGGCAGTTCTTCTTCACCTTCGCGCTGGCGCTGTTCCCCACATACCTGCCGCTGTACGCGGTGGAGCTGGGCGCGCCCCGGGAGGCGGTGGGCCCGCTGGTGGCGGCGTCGTGGCTGACGTACGCGTTCGCGCAGCCCTTCGGCGGGCGGCTGTCGGACCGGCTGTCCCGGCGCGTGGGCATGATTGTGCCGGGCCTCGCGGGCATGGCGGTGATGGCCGCGGTGCTGGGGGCCGCGGGATGGCTGCCGGCCGGCGCCGCGTTGGTGACGCTGGTGGCCGCCTGGGTGCTGCTGGCCATCCCGGACGGCCTGCACCGCTCCTCCGCGTCCGCGCTGGTGGTGGAGCAGTCCCCGGCGCCCTCCGAGCGCGGCCGGTTCATGGGCGCGCTGGGCGCCTGCGGCGCGCTGGCCTCCGTGCTCGCGCCCGTCACCTACGGCTTCACCGCGCAAGCCGCCGGCATCGGCTGCACGTTCCTCCTCTCGTCTGTGTCCCTCGTGCTGGCGCTCGGCTGTGTGTCGCGCGTGCGCGAGGCGTCTTCCCACGCCACTCCTGAACCGGCCCCCGTGGCCGCCCTCACCCCCACCTCGGAGCCTGGATGAGTCCCCTTCGCCACGTGTGTCGCTGGGGCACCGCGCTGTTGGCCGCGCTGGTGCCCACGCTGGGACACGCTGATTCGACGTACAAGGTCACCGCGACGCGGACGCAGGACACCATCACCATCGACGGCAAGGGGGACGAGCCCGCGTGGCAGGCGGCCCCGGAAATCGCCGGCTGGTACCTCACGCGCGTCAACTACGGCAAGCCCGCGCCGGACGACACCAAGGTCCGCATCCTCTACGACCAGGACAACCTGTACTTCCTCTTCCACTGCATCGACTCCAAGCCGGAGCGCATCACCGGCTACACGGTGCAGAACGAGGGGTTCCTCCACCAGGAGGACAACATCACCATCATCCTGGACACGTTCCTGGACCACCGGAACGCGTACTACTTCTGGACCAACCCGCTGGGCGTGCGCACCGACGGGCGCATCGTGGATGACGGCGAGGCGTTCTCCACCAACTGGCGCGGGGAGTGGGAGACGAAGTCCACCATCGTGAAGGACGGGTGGATTTCGGAGGTGCGCATCCCGTTCGCCAACTTCCAGTTCGAGACGAAGGATGAAATCTCCTTCGGCATGCTCCTGGACCGCGAACAGTCGCGCAACCAGGAGTGGAGCAACTGGACGCCGGACGGCGTCAACAGCGCGAAGGTGAGCCGCTACCCGCACCTGGAGGGGCTCAAGGGCATCAAGCCGCGCTCCATCTTCAGCATCACCCCGTACGTGGCCACCACGGTGGCGCTGAAGACGACGGACGACCGGGGCACCTTCCGTCCCAACGTGGGCGCGGACGCGCGCATCGACCCGACGCCCTGGCTGTCGCTGAAGCTCACCGCCAACCCGGACTTCAGCGACGCGGAGGCGGACCAGAGCTTCCTGCTGCTGGACACGGACCAGCCGCTGCTGCCGGAGCGCCGCGCGTTCTTCACGGAGAGCGAGCACCTCTTCATCGCGCCCATCAACGTCTTCACCTCGCGCCGCATCGCGCTGAGGCCGCATGACCGGGTGTGGGGCGGCATGCAGCTCACCGGCAAGGTGAGCGGCCTGAGCTTCTCGCTGCTGGACGTGCAGCACCGCGACTCCACCGGCCGGGACGCCAATGGCCGCGAGATCTTCGAGAACGTCAACTCCGGCGTGATTCGCTTGCAGCAGGACATCGGCAAGCGGTCGATGATCGCCCTGGTGGCGCTCAACCGCAGCGGGCGGGGCGGGCTGTTCGGGGACTCGGACTTCCAGACGGTGGGCGTGGACGGCAACTTCCACCTCTTCGAGGAGTTCTTCATCCAGGCGCAGGCGCTGAAGAGCTGGAGCCCGCTGGGCAACGAGGACTCGGACGCGTACCACGTGGGCCTGCACCGCTTCGACACGCTGTCGGAGTTCTGGTTGCAGTTCGAGGACATCGGGAAGAACTACGCGAACCCGCTGGGCTGGACGCCGGTGGTGGACAAGCAGGGCTACAACTCGCGCCTGTTCCTGAACCCGTTCCCCGGGTGGCGCTTCCTGCCCCGGCTGGACGTGACGTGGGACTCGCTGTGGCGCCGCAACCACGAGGGGGAGCGCACGCGCTGGCGCAACCGCCTCAACGTGCAGCCCTACCTGCACCACGACTTCGCGCTCTACCTGGAGGGCATCTACGACGACAACCTGGGCTTCCGGGACCGGCTGGGCACGTTCGGCTTCACCCTGTTCCCGCACGACTGGCAGAGCTACACGCTGACGGCCGTCGCCGGCCGCTTCCTGGGCGGGGAGATCCGCGGCTTCAACGGCGCGGTGAACATGAAGGTGGGGCCGCACATCGTCGCGCGCTTCAGCGGCTTCTACACGCGCAACTTCAACGTGCCGACGAACAGCGACCTCTACGGCACGTCCGGGGACGGCTACAGCTTCTCCGGCTACGCGCAGCTGCGCTACCACTTCAGCCCGGACCTCTACGCGCGCCTGACGCTGCAGAAGGGCGGCGTGTACGAGCTGGCGGACTACAACTCTGTGAAGGGCACGTTCCTGGACGCGATGGTGGGGTGGCACTACCGCCAGTGGAGCGACATCTTCCTCGTCTACACGGATCAGCCCTTCGGCGGCTCCCAGGAGCGGCGGATCCTCTCGAAAATCTCCTTCAACTACTGACCTGTCCCAAGGGCCATTCGCATGACCTCCGCCGACCCGCAGAGCCTCAAGCGCCGCTACGACGAGGTGTCCCCGAAGTACGACCAGGGAGCGCCGGACGCCACGGCCATCAAGCTGTTCTGGCTGACGTACGAGCACCTCACCTGGAAGCCGGTGGAGGCGCTCCTGCCGAAGGACGGCACGGCCTGGCGCGTGCTGGACGCGGGCGGCGGGGGCGGCAAGTTCGGCACGCGCTTCGCGGAAGCCGGGCACCACGTCACCGTGCTGGACATCTCGCCGGGCATGCTGGACGGCGCCAGGGCCCAGTTCGCCGCGAAGGGCCTGCTGGACCGCGTGGCCTTCGTGGAGGGGAACGTCGCGGCGCTGGAGCTGCCGGACGCGGCCTTCGACCTGGTCTTCTGTGAAGGCGACCCGGTGTCGTACTGCCTGGACGCGTACCCGCGCGCGGTGAAGGAGCTGGTGCGCGTGGCGAAGCCGGGCGCGCCGGTGGTGCTGGGCGTGGACAACCGCTACGAGGCGTTCTCCGGCTACCTCAAGATGGGCAAGCCGCAGGAGGCCTTCCGCGCGCTCCACGACGGCCGCACGACGTGCCCGTACGGCCTGCCGGTGCACGCCTTCACGGTGCGCGAGCTGGAGCGCGCGGTGGCGGACGCGGGCGCGGAGCTGCTCGAGATCTTCGGCAAGCCGGTGATGTTCTTCGACATGCTCAAGGCGATGTCGGCCGCGCAGGGCGGCACCGCGGAGAAGCCGTGGGACGCGTGGGGCGCTCGCGAGGAGATATTGGCGTTGCAGGAGAAGCTGGCGCACGAGGGCTTCGCCGTCCTGGGACAGCACTTCCAGGTGATGGCGCGGCGCAAGGGCTGAAGCCATGGGCCTCCCCTTCCTGGGCGTGGGGCTCAGCTATCGCTGGGACCTCAATCCCCACCTGGCGCGTGGCAACCCGGGCGTGGACTGGCTGGAGGTGACGCCCGAGCACTTCCTGCCGCTCACGCCGGACTCGGAGCGGCGGCTGGAATTGCTCGCGAAGCGCTATCCGCTGGTGGGCCACAGCCTGGAGCTGTCGGTGGGCTCGGACGGCGTGGACGCGCCCGGCTACCGGGACGGCTTGAAGCGCATCCGCCAGCTCACCCGGAGCGTCTGGCATGGAGACCACCTGTGCTTCACGCGCGTGGGGAACCTGCCCCTGCGCGCGCTGACGCCGGTGCCGCTGACGGAGGAGGCGGTGGCCACGTGCGTGCGCAACGTGAAGGCGGCGCGAGCGGACCTGGACGTGCCCTTCGTGGTGGAGAACATCGCGTATCTCTTCCACACGCCGCTCAACACGTTGGATGAGGCGGAGTTCCTGCGCCGCGTGGTGGAGGGCGCGGACTGCGGACTGCTGCTGGATTTGCACAACCTCTATTGCAACGCGGTCAACCACGGGTTCGACCCGTATGCCTTCCTGGACCGTCTGCCTTTGGAGCGCGTGGTGCAGGTGCACCTGGCGGGCGGCGTCACGATGGAGGGGTTGAGATTGGACAGCCACTCCGCGCCGTCGCCGGAGGAGGTGTGGCGCTTGTTGGAATACGTCGCGCCCCGCAGCCCGGTGCGCGGGGTGAACTTCGAGATGGACAGCGGCTTTCCTCCGTTCGCGCGGCTGGTGGAGGAATTGGCCCGCGCGCGAGCCATCCTCCAGCGCTGCGGCGCGAGTGCGGCATGAGCTACCCACGAACATTGGAAGTCCTGGCGCGGCTGCACGTGGATCCTCGCTTCCGTGAAGCGTGGCGCCGCGATGCCTCTGGAGTCCTGGCCCCGCTGGGCCTGACGGCGGTGGACGCGGAGGCGCTCCAGCGGGTGGATCCGGTGGTGGTGGAGCGCGCCGGCCGGATGATGGACTTCCACCGCACCGAGCGCGTGCGCGAACAGCTCCCTTGGGTGGACGAAGCGAAGCGGCCGGAGCTGGGGCCGCTGCGAGCGCGCTTCCTTCAGGACGTGTTGCCTGAGGTGCTCAACCGCGAGGAGGCCATCGCGTACTGCCACTTCCTGGAGGCGGGCGAGCACGCCCCGCACGCGAAGCTCCTCCAGCGGCTGCCCGCCTACGTGCCCCAGCTCGCTCGGTGCGAACGGCTGCGCCTGTCGCTCGCGTGGGGGCTTGCCCCGATGCCGGCGTCAGGCCCGCGCGTGGAGTCCTTTGACTACCCGGTGCTCACGCTGCTCGCCGCGCTGGACGCGCCGGGCTGGCCCCCGGTGGAGCCAAAGCCCACGCGCGTGGAGTACCTCAAGGTGCCCCACCTGCCCGCCGTGATGTCGCGCGAGCTGCCGTCACCTTGAGGTGCCCCGTGCGCCTTCAGTGCTTGCGGTGGTGCGTCTTCTCGTAGGTGCCCATGAGCTGCGTCTCCCCCACGATGTGGCCCTCCATCGCCTTGAGCAGCTCCGTGCGGGTGGGCTGGTTCAGGTCCGGCAGCACCGTGTCCAGGGCGTACAGCTTGAAGAAGTACCGGTGGCTCCCGATGGGCGGCATGGGGCCGCCGTAGTCCTGCCGCCCGAAGTCGTTGCGCCCCAGCTTCACCCCGTCGGGCAGCACGTCCAGGGTGGCCCCGTCCGGGATGTTCTGGGCGTTGACCGGGAGGTTATAGAGGACCCAGTGGCAGAAGGTGCGCTGGGGGTTCGCCGGGTCCGGCGCGTCCGGGTCCTCCACGATGAGCGCCAGGCTCTTGGCCCCGGCGGGGAGGTTCTCCCAGTGGAGGGGAGGCGCCTTGTCGTCGCCCTCGCCGGTGTAGGCGATGGGGATGGGCGTCCCGTCCTTGAACTTCGGAGAGGTGAGCTCGAGCGGCTTCGGCATGCGTGACTCCTTGGGCATGAACGGCCAACGTGACCCCCGCCAAGCTGGCGATGCCGCGGGCCCGGTGCTGAGAGACGGAGGGCGCTCCGCCCGGCCGCCCGTCACCCCCCTGGGGCCTGGCCGCCGCTGATCCACCGGGCGCCCCCCGGGACGCCTGCTCCTTCGAGCCCCTCTTTCAGAGGAGAAACCACCCCCATGGCCCCGGCGCCGTGGTAGCTGCGCTTGCGGGTGCCGCAACCGCTGCTGGCGGTGGGGCGTCCCGCGCCCCCGTACCGGTTGCACGCGCCGCTCATTCGGTGCTAAGCGGCGCCGCGCGCGTGTATGGGCGGGGTCGGGGTTGGTGAAGGAAACCCAAGACTTTTCCGGGGTTTGGTGAGGCGTCCGCATGGCAGACCAGGAGCCTCGGAAGCAGGCGGATGAACCGGGCAGTGAGCTGGGCGAGACGGCCCGGCAGATGCGGGCGGCGGAGCCGTACATCTCCGCGGTCTGGAAGCTGGTGGGCGGGGCGGTGGTGGGGGTCCTGGGAGGCTACTTCCTGGACAAGTGGCTGGGGACCGCGCCCTGGCTGCTCCTGGGCTTGAGCCTGGTGGGGATTGGCGTGGGGTTCTACAGCTTCCTTCACGCGATGGCGCGGCTGGGGAAGCGCAAGTGATGGGGACGGGCGGACAGCCGAAGCGGGACCCGTTCTGGACGCACGCGGGGCTGGCGGCGGCGGTGATGGGCGTGGGCGCGGCGGTGGCGGCGGCGCTGCCGAAGGTGACGGAGGACCGAGTGTCCGCGCTCCTGGGCGTGGGCATCGCGGCGGTGACGGGTGTGCTGGCGCTGGTGCTGAAGCGGCGCGCGTCGTTGCAGGCGGATTTGAAGGCGGCGTTGAAGGTGGTCGGTGTGGTCTTCGCCCTCAGGGGCGTGGGCGTGGGGATTGGGCTGGCGTGGGTGGTGTCCCGGAATTTGAGCGCGATCGCGTTCGTGGGCGGCTTCTTCGGCGTCTACTTCGCGCTGCAGTGGATTGAAGTCAGCTATGTGATGGCCGCGTCGAAAGACACGGCGGGCGGAGACGAGTGATGCGCAAGGCAATGGTGCTGTTCGCCTGTCTGTTCGCGGGCGCCGTGTGGGCCTCCGACCCGGCCGGCGAGCACGGTTACCCGAACGAGGACAAGGACGCCGACGGCGAGGACGTCGCCGGCTACATCCTCCACCACGTGTCCGACTCGAACGAGTACGAGTTCGAGATCCCGCTCAGCCACAACCACATCGCCATCCACCTGCCGCAGATCCTCATCCCGCTGAAGGATGGCGCCTGCACGCCGGTGGCCGACCCGCACGGCGGCGGCCATGGCGAGGTCTACCCGGGCCTGGGCGCCGGCTGCCTGGACCTCTCCATCACCAAGCACACGGTGATGATGTGGCTGGCGGCGCTGCTGCTCATCGGCTCCCTCCTGGTGTGGAGCAACCGCGACAAGACGAAGCTCGTGCCGCGCGGCGCCGGGGCGAACCTCTTCGAGATGCTCGTGCTGTTCGTGCGCGACGAGCTGGCCATCAAGAACATCGGCAAGGAGGAGGGCCCCCGCTACGTGCCCTACCTGCTCACCGCGTTCTTCTTCATCCTCTTCATGAACCTGCTGGGCCTGTTCCCCTGGATGGCGACCGCCACGGGCAACATCGCGGTCACCTGCGGCCTGGCGCTGTGCACCTTCTTCGTCACGCAGGCGGCGGGCATCCGCGCGGCGGGTATCGGTGGCTACCTCAAGCACCTGACGGGCGGCGTGGCCCCCTGGCTGTGGCCCATCATGATTCCGGTGGAGTTCCTGGGCCTGTTCACCAAGCCCTTCGCGCTCACCATCCGTCTGTTCGCCAACATGCTGGCGGGCCACATCGTCATCTTCTTCCTGCTGGGCCTCATCTTCATGCTCCGCAACCCCGCGGTGGCCCTGGTGAGCGTGCCGTTCGCCTTCGGCATCTACCTGCTGGAGCTGTTCGTGGCCTTCGTGCAGGCGTACGTGTTCACCATGCTGTCTGCGCTGTTCATCGGCATGAGCGTGGCCATGGGCCACCACCACGATGAGCACCACGAGGCGGGCGCGAGCCACGACCACGGCAAGGCCCACCACCTGGGCTGACAAGTTGACGGGGCGCACGTCGGTGTGACGCACGCGCCCCGGTTGAAGACCCGGCGGTTCGAAAGGCCGCCGGAGGTAGTCCTAAAGGGATTTCACGACCCCCCCACAAGCGGGTCCCGCCTCACGAAAGAAGACGTGCTCCCATGACCAACATCGCTCTCGCGTTCCTCGCCGCCGGTATCGGCGCGGGTCTCTCCATCATCGGCGCCGCCCTCGGCATCGGCAAGCTGGCCGCCGCCGCCATGGACGCCACGGGCCGTCAGCCGGCCGCCGGCGGCGACATCCGCACCACGATGATCATCGCCGCGGCGCTCATCGAAGGCGCCACGCTGTTCGCGCTGGTCGTCTGCATCCTGCTGGCCATCAAGGTCTAGTCAGGGCGTTGGTGTCACCGGGAGCCGGCGTCCTCTTCGGGAAGAAGGGGCGCCGGCGTTCCGGCTCGCAGTCCCGCCGTACCGTCTCACCTGAAGTCTCCCGCATCCTCCCTCTGTCTTTTCGCTTCACCGGGACCCGCCATGTTCCTGCCCTCTGTCCTCGCCGCCAGCAGCTTCGTGGAGGTCCGTCCGGGCCTCATCTTCTGGACCATCGTCACCTTCGTCATCGTCCTGCTGGTGCTGCGGGCGAAGGCGTGGGGGCCCATCCTGTCGCTCGTCGAGGAGCGCGAGAAGCAGATCTCCAACGCCATCGAGAGCGCCAAGCGTGAGCGCGCCGAGGCGGAGAAGCTGCTCGCCGACCAGAAGACGGCCATCGCCGAGGCCCGCCGCGAGGCCGCGGAGACCACCCGCCGCGTGCAGGCGGACATGGAGAAGTTCCGCGACGAGCTGATGGCCAAGAGCCGCAAGGAGGCGGAGGAGCTGAAGCTGTCCGCCCGCCGCGAGATTGAAGACCAGAAGGCCAAGGCCATCGCGGAGGTCCGCTCCATGGCCGTGGACCTGGCCATGGAAGTGGCCGGCAAGCTCATCAACGAGCGCATGGACGACGCCAAGCACCGCGCGCTGGCCGAGCAGTTCGTGCAGGGCCTGCCCGGCGCCACCAGCGCCACGGCGACCCGCCGCTCGGCCTAAAGGCCGGGAGTCTTCCGCCGCGCCCGCCTGTTCCAGGAATCCATCATGGCTCTCTCCATCGGCATCGTCGGTCTGCCCAACGTGGGCAAGTCCACCCTGTTCAACGCCCTGTCCGCCGCGGGCGCGCAGGCGGCGAACTATCCGTTCTGCACCATCGAGCCGAACGTGGGCGTGGTGCCGGTGCCGGACGACCGCCTGGACCAGCTGTCGGCGCTCGTGAAGCCGCTGAAGAAGATCCCCACGTCGCTGGAGTTCGTGGACATCGCCGGCCTGGTGCGCGGCGCGTCCAAGGGCGAGGGTCTGGGCAACCAGTTCCTGGGGAACATCCGGCAGGTGAACGCGGTGCTCCACGTGCTGCGCTGCTTCGAGGACGACAACGTCACCCACGTCGAGGGAGGCGTGAACCCGGTGCGGGACCGGGACGTGGTCGACACGGAGCTGTGCCTCAAGGACCTGGAGACCGTGGAGAAGCGCCGCGAGCGCTCGCTGAAGAACACCAAGGTGGGCGGCAAGGCCGGCGAAGAGGCCAAGGCCGAGGTCGCGCTCCTGGAGCGCATCAAGGCGAAGCTGGATGAAGGCATCACGGTGCGCGCGCAGAAGCTCACCGACGAAGAGAAGGCGGCCATCCAGGACCTGTTCCTGCTGACGGACAAGCCCGTGCTGTACGTGGCGAACATCAGCGAGAAGCAGATTGGCAAGGAGGACGCGGACCCGCGCGTGCAGGCGGTGCGGGAGATGGCCGCGAAGGAGGGCGCGGGCGTGGTGGTGCTGGCGGCGGCGCTGGAGTCGGAAATCCAGCAGCTTCCGGAGGAGGAGCGCCCCAGCTTCCTGGCGGACTCCGGCCTGACGGAGCCGGGCCTGCACAAGGTCGTGCGCGAGGGCTACAAGCTCCTGGGCCTGTGGACCTACTTCACGGTGGGCGAGCAGGAGTGCCGCGCGTGGACCATCCACAAGGGATTCAAGGCGCCGCAGGCGGCGGGCGTCATCCACTCCGACTTCGAGCGCGGCTTCATCAAGGCGGAAGTCTTCGCGTGGACGGACCTGGTGAAGCTGGGCAGCGAGTCGGCCGTGAAGGAGAAGGGCCTGCTGCGCGTGGAAGGCAAGGAGTACGTCGTGCAGGACGGCGACTGCATGCACTTCCGCTTCAACGTCTGACGCGGGACTGCTTCCGCGGTTGGAAGTGACGACGGGCGCTGCCTTCCACTCACGGAAGGGGCGCCCGTTTCGTTTGCTAGCGGGGGCCGCTCAGCCACGTGTAGCCCCACAGGCCCACGGCGAGCACGGCCAGCACGGTGGAGAGGATGGCGGAGCGCCTGGTGCGCCCGGCGGGGTCCGGGTGGTTCAGGGCGTACCTCCACACGCCGCCCACGCGCAGGGCCAGGAAGAGGGCGAGGAGGACGGGGCCGACGAACTGCCAGCCCTCGGGGCGCTTGAGGATGACGATCCACGAGGCGATGAAGGCCACGTTGCCGAGCAACATCAGGGCGGGATAGGGCAGGGTCGGACGGGAGGTGCTCACGGGGCTCCCAGTGTGTGCACGGGAGCCCGGAGCGCCAAACGGAAAGCCGCGCGGCGTGCACGCCAGGTGACAGCCGCGCGTGATGTTTCAGGGTGCTACCGGGCGGGGGCCTCCACGTAGCGGGCGCGGGGGCGGAGCAGGTGGCCCTGTTCACGCTGCTCCAGGACGTGGGCGACCCAGCCCGCGGTGCGGCCCAGGCTGAACAGCACGGTGGCGGCGCCAGAGGGCAGGCCCAGTGCGTCCGCGAGCATCACCAGCCCCCAGTCCAGCGACGGCGGGGGATGGCCGGCGTCCCGCATGGTGTCCATGACGGCGCGGGCCACGCGGACCTTGGGGGCTTCGGGCTTCACGCTCAACGCGGCATCGACGAGGGGCGGCGTGCGCGGGTCGCCCTTCAGGTAGAGGCGGTGGCCGAAGCCCGTCACGGCCTCGCCCCGGCGCAGGCGGCCGTGGACGACCTGCGCGGCGCGCTCGGGACGGCCGACCTCCGCGATGAGCGCCTCCACGCGGTCGCAGGCGCCGCCGTGACGGTGGCCGGAGATGGCCGCGAGCGCCGCGCTGATGCACGCGTACAGGTCCGCGCCGGAGGAGGCCGTCACGCGGGCCGCGAAGGTGGAGGTGTTCAGCTCGTGGTCCGCGCAGAGCACCAGCGCCAGGTTGATCAGCTCCGCGGTCCGCTTGGGCTTCGCGTCCCAGGCCGTGGCGAGTGACGCGGCCACCGTGGGTTCCTTCCATGCGCGCGACACGCGGCCGGGGGCCTGGGCCACGCAGACCCACGCGCCCAGGTGACGGATGAGCCGTCGCGCGCGGAGCATGTCCTGTTCCACGGGCGCGGCGAAGCGGCCCGCGTCGCTCGCGGCGAGGAGCGGCACCAGCGCGGCCAGGGCTGAGAGGGGAGGAGTGTCTCGCGGGAGCATGGCCGCGAGCGCTGTGGGCGTGAGGGACGATGGCGGCGCTTCCGGCGCGGGCCACGCCGTGGACTCCAGCGGCAGGTGCCCGGTCCACAGCAGCTCCGCCACGTCCTCGAAGCGGTGGCCTTGCGTGGCCAGCTCCACCGCGTCGCGGCCCCGGTACGAGAGCCCCTCTTCGCTGATGCGCGACACCGACGAGTCGATGACGGGCTCGCCCCAGCGCAGCGCTCCGGACGCCACCGCCGCGTGGCCCGCGCGGGCGTCGTGGCGTGTCTTCAGCCGCTCCACGTCCGCGCGCAGGTAGCGGTTCTCCTTCGTGCCCTTCTCCGGCACGCACCGCACGAGCCCCCGGCTCACGTACGTGTAGAGCGTCGCCCGCTTCACCCCCAACAGGGCCGCCGCCTCCTCCGCGCGCAGCAGCTCCTCCTCAACTGGATGGTCGAATCGAGATTGAGAACGTCCCCCTGCACGACGCACCATGTTTCACGTGCCTCCCAGGTGCGGAGTCTCGACTCGACTGGACCATCCTGTCGAGCTGAGCCGCCCATGGTGAGGCCATTCCTGGCGGGGAGAGCGACCATGAACGTGGATTTCGGACGCACGTCGTTGGACTACGCGAAGCACCGGGCAGGCTTCCCGGATGCCTTCTACACACGGCTCGAACAGGACGGTGTGCTCACGTCCGGCCTGCGGGTGCTCGACCTGGGCACCGGCACCGGCACCGTCGCGCGCAACCTGGCCCGGCGCGGCTGCGACGTCACCGCGCTGGACGTGTCCGCGCCACAGCTGGAGGCCGCGGCACGACTTGCTCGCGACGAGGGACTCTCCCTCCAGTTTGGTGAGGCGCCCGCGGAGAACACCGGCCTGCCTTCGGGGTCCTTCGACCGCGTGTTCGCGGGCCAGTGCTGGCACTGGTTCGACCGCGCCGCCGCCGCTCGCGAAATCTTCCGCCTGCTCAAGCCCGGCGGGAAGCTCATCCTCTGCCACTTCGACTGGACGGCCCTGCCCGGCAACCTGCTGGAGGCCACCGAGGCCCTGGTGGAGGAGTTCAGCCCCCGCGTCCAACTGGCCGTGGATCACTTCGGCCAGGGCGTGGGCATCTACCCGCAGTGGTTCCGCGACGTGGGCGTGGCCGGCTTCCAGTCCCTGACGTCCTTCACCTTCGACACGCTCACGCCCTACACGCATGAAGCGTGGCGCGGACGGATGCGCGCCAACGCGCGGATTGGCGCCATGCTCGCTCCCGAGCAGGTGGCCCGCTTCGACGCCGCGCTGGCCGCGCTCCTCGCCGCGCGCTACCCGCGGGAGCCGATGTCCGTTCCCCACCGCGTGTTCGCGCTCGTCGCGGAGCGCCCGTGAAACAGGAGTCCACCGTGGCCTCGCCCCACCTCATCCACGCCGAAGACGTTCCCTGGACCGAGCTCGCCCACGGCAGCCGCGTGGCGCTCAAGCGCAAACAGCTGGGCGCCGCCGCGCACGGGCGCAAGCTCGGGTGCAGCCTGGTGGAGCTCCCGCCGGGCCGCCGCTCGTGGCCGCTGCACTACCACCTGGGCAATGAAGAGGCCGTCTACGTCCTGTCCGGCACGGGCTCGCTGCGGCTGGGGACACAGACGCTGCCCGTGCGCGAAGGGGACTACGTCGCGCTGCCGCAGGGCGCGGAGTGCGCGCACCAGCTCATCAACGACGGCCCGGAGCCGCTGCGCTACCTGTGCTTCTCCACCATGGAGGCGCCGGACGTGCTCGTGTACCCGGACTCGAAGAAGGTGGGCGTCTTCGCGGGCGCCGCGCCCGGAGGCGACAAGGCGTCGCGCACGCTGATGGCGTATCTGCCCCTGGACGCGCAGGTGGATTACTGGGAGGGCGAGGAGCCCTGATAGGGTGCCCCGGCCATGGCCTCCCTGCTGGATGCGCTCGACCGCGAGCGGCTGCTCAAGGATTCCGCCGCCGCTTCCGGGCTGCTGCCGAAGGGCGAGCCTCCCCACGTGTCGCTGTTGCGGCTGTGCGAAGCGGGCCTGCTCGTAGGTGGGCTCACCGTGGGGTATGGCGTCCGGCCGGATGAGCTGGTGGGCCCGCTCACCGCGGCCATGGGCGGCGCGGCCAGGAAGCTCAAGGTCGTGGACGTGCGCGAGCGCCCCGCGCTGGAGCTGCACGTCGCGGCGGGCGACGTCACGGAGCGCTGGGAGGTGGAGGACGTGTCCGCGCTCGTGCACAACCTCAACGACCTGTACCGCGACGCGGCCGACGTGCGCGCGGTGGCCGTGCTGGGGGAGTGGGAGGACTCGCTCCAACTGCTCTGCGTCGAGCGCCGCGCCCTGGGGCGGCTCCTGCGGCAGCCCTTCTTCGCGCCCGTCAACGCGCGAGGGCTCCAGGACCTGGTTCCGTCGCGCTGAGGCGGCTGGGCCTCCCTCGACCCCGGACGCCCGGTGGGGCACCATGGGGGCATGCGCATCACGCTGGCTCTCATCGTTGGATTGCTCCTGGCGCAGGTTGCTCGCGCGGAGCCGGATTCCTTTGGCCTGGGCACCGGACGCGACGGCGTGCTCAACCTCACCGCGGGAAAGGGCCTCGCCCTGAGCGTGGGTGGCCCCCTGGGGAAGGATGTCGCGGCGGGGGGCGACGAGCTGGTGGTGTTCAGTTCGGATTTCTCCGGTGGCGATCTGGTGCTGATCCACGAGAGCACCGGTCTGTCGCCCTTGCCCGATGTGGGCAACGCGAAGGGCGTGTCCCTGACGGGGGCGGTCCCGTTGGGGCGCTGGGAAATGGCGCGGGTGCTGGTGGTGACGGCCTCCACGCCCGCCACCCTCTTGCTGACCGCGCCGCTGCGCTACGCCTACACGGCGGGACGCGCCCAGGTGGTGCGCGTGGCCGAGTACTCCGACGTCGTCATCGAGGCGGGGGCGCGGCTCACCGTGTCGCCGTGGAACGGCAAGTCCGGCGGCATCCTCGCGATGCTGGTGAGTGGGAAGGTGGTCAACGAAGGCCGCATCGACGCGGATGGCCTGGGCTACCTGGGCGGCGTCTTCCGGACCGACGTCGCGGGCCTGGCCGGCTGCACCGGGCTGGAGCTGGAGCAGGGCAAGGGCGGCTCTGAGCGAGGCGAGGGCGTGGCGGGCACGGTGTCCCGGAGTGGCCTCTCCACCGGGCGAGGCAACCTGACCAACGGCGGTGGCGGCGGCAACTGCGCGGCCTCCGGCGGTGGCGGCGGCGGTCAGGGCCGTCCGAACGGTGGCCAGTCGCGTCAGGCCAGTGGTGGCGGGAATGCCCAGGCGCCGCGCAGTGGTGGCCAGGGCCGTCCGCAGCAGGCCCGTCCGGCGGTGGCTTCGCCTGCCGCGGGGCCGAGCTCGCCTCCGCCCCGGCGCACGATGTCGAAGTGGGGCTGAGCCCCTCTTCCCGGGGAAGGCGCGGCGGTGAGCGCCGCGCGGCTTCCGGGTAGGCAGGAATGAAGTTCATGACGCCCGGGTCCTCTCACGAGGGTCCGGGCGTTCGACTGTCCGGGGTATGGCGGCGGGGGGTTGGGCGCGTTCCCTGGCGGATGGGGCGTGGTAGCGTGGCGCCTTGTTTCACGGTGGTGCTTGGCACCCCTTTGTCATCAGGACACGCCTCTTCCATGACGCGCTCGGCAGACGGTGAGCTGCACATCGATTCGGTCCTCCGGAATACCTACAAAGTCGTCTCCGTGTTGGGGCGGGGCGGCATGGGTTCGGTGTTCCTGGCCCAGCACCTGCGGCTTCCGGGCAAGCAGGTCGCGGTGAAGGTGCTGCGGGTGGGTGACCACATCGGGCCGGACCTCCACGTGCGCTTCCGGCGCGAGGCGGAGATCGCCTCGCGGCTGGGGCATCCGAACATCGTGGAGGTGCTGGACTTCGACACGCTGGAGGACGGCAGTCCGTTCCTGGTGCTGGAGTATCTGCGCGGCGAGAGCCTCGCGGACCGGCTGCGGCGCGGGCGGCTGTCGTTGGAGGAGGTGTTCTCCTTCACACTGCAGATGGGGGCCGCGCTGCAGACGGCGCACCGCGCGGGTGTCGTGCACCGCGACCTGAAGCCCGCGAACATCTTCCTGGTGCCCACGGACTCCGGCGGCGTGGTGGGCGAGCGGGTGAAGCTGCTCGACTTCGGCATCTCCAAGGTCATGTCGTCGGAGACGCTGCAGACGCAAGAGGCGGTGCTCATCGGCACGCCGCAGTACATGTCGCCGGAGCAGGCTCAGGGGCAGAACAGCCGCATCGACGCGCGGACGGACCTGTTCGCGCTGGGCGGCATCGTGTTCGAGATGATCTCCGGGATGACGCCCTTCGGTGGCGGGTCGCTGGCGCAGATCATCTACCGCGTGGTGCACGAGCCGCCGGTGTCGCTGGTCACGCTGATGCCGGACCTGCCGCCGAACGTCGCGAAGGCGGTGGCGCGGGCGCTGGAGAAGAACCCGGACCACCGCCATCCGGACGTCGCGTCGTTCATCGCGGAGCTCACGGGGACGCAGCTCCAGTCGCTGCCGGAGACGGCGGAGCAGATCGAAGCCCGGACCTTCGGGCGCACGAAGCGTCCCTCTGGAGTCGCCCTCCCCTCCGTGGCGCCGAGCGACGACGACGGGACGGGCGCCACGCTGGCGCCGTCGAACAAGGGGCCGGGGACGGGCCGCTTTGGGGCGGATGCGTTGACGGCGTCGGATGACATCGGCTTCGACGCGACGATGGCGCCACGGGCGAGCGGCACGGTCCCGTTCGGACAGCAGCCGCAGGTGGCGGGCGGCACGATGGGCTTTGGTGCCACGCAGGCGCCCGGAAGCGGCATGGGGAGTTCTGGAGTGGCCCTGCCGGCGTCCGGCGTCCCCGCGCAGATGCCGGGCAGCATGGGCGGCCAACAGATGCCGCAGGGTTACGGCCAGCACGTCGCGCCCGGCAGCATCGGCGGTCAGCAGGTCGTCCCGGGAAGCCATGGTGGCCAGCAGGTGGTGCCAGGCAGCCTCTCTGGAGCCGTGGGCCCCCAGGGCCAGCCGCTCGCCCCGGTGAGCATGTCGGGTCAGCCGGGAATGCCGGTCCCCGCCGCGAGCCCGGCGAAGTCACGCGTGCTCCCCATCGCAGGCGCCGCCGCGCTGCTCATCGGTGCCGTGGGGCTCGGTTGGTGGCTGCGTCCTCCGCCGCCGGTCGCACCT
>NZ_RAVY01000204.1:0-17390 GCF_003611625.1 Corallococcus sp. CA054B | reverse complement strand
CCCCTGCCCGCCCGGGAACGGCTACATGGAGGGGACCGTGAACCTGCTCCTGCTCTTCGACGAGGACTTCCAGCCGGACGGCACCGCCCGGCTCACCGGCCGCCGCGCCCAGCACGCCCGCGAGGTCCTCAAGGCCGAACCCGGCGAATCCCTGCGCGTGGGCCGCCTCAACGGCCTCACCGGTACGGGCGAGGTGCTGGAGAACGCCCCCGGCCTGCTCCACCTGCGCGTCGAGCTCACGGACCCGCCGCCGCCAAGGGCCGGCGTGGACCTGCTCCTGGCCATCCCTCGCCCCAAGGCGCTCAAGAAGGTCCTGCCCGCCGCGGCGTCCCTGGGCGTGGACCGCATCGTGCTGGTGAACGCGGCCCGCGTGGAGAAGAGCTACTTCGACTCCAAGGTGCTCAACGAGGCCTTCGTCCGCGAGCTGCTCCTCCAGGGGCTGGAGCAGGCCCGCGACACGCGCCTGCCGGAGGTGCTGATCCGCGAGCGCTTCCGCCCCTTCGTCGAGGACGAGCTGGACGCCGTCTTCGGCCCGGAGCCGCTGCGCCTGCTCCCCCACCCGCCCGCCAGCCTCTCCCTCCAGGCCCGGGACATCACCCACGCCACGCGGGTGGTGCTCGCCATTGGCCCGGATGGAGGCTGGGTCCCCTTCGAGGCCCAGCTGCTGGAAGCCCACGGCTTCCTGCCCTTCTCGCTGGGCCCCCGCATCCTGCGCGTGGAGACGGCGGTGCCGGTGCTGCTGGGTCAGGTGACGCTGCTCAAGGCGCCGGCGCCGTAGCCGGCGTGGGAGCCGCGGCGGCCGCCACCGGCGCGGGCTGGAGCTTCTGCCAGTCCTCCAGCGAAATGGGCTTGGTGATCTTGAGCACGGACACGTCCACCTTCTCCTCGCGCGGCTCGGTGCGCGTGTCCTCGGTGACGGTGAAGTTCAGGCGGTTGATTTCATGCCCGGCCTCCGTCTCCAGCACGACGCGCCAGTCGCCCGGCTTGGGCGTGGTGCCCGGCCGCGCGTAGTAGCGGTAGCCGCCCTCCGTGCCGTTGCTGGTCACGTTGGCCGGGAACCCCTTGCCCAGCGCCGTCCAGCCCTTCTCCGGGTGGTCGAAGTACCAGCGCACGCGCACCTGGTACGGCTCGAAGCCCTTGGGCGCGAAGATGCGGAAGAAGTACATGGGCTCCTCGCCGGGCCGCACCATGAAGTCCTGGTCGCCGTGATGGAACGCAGTCCAGAACTTCCACCAGGGCTGCACCTCCGACGTCAGGTGATACACGCCCGGGGAGACGCGCTTCACCTGGTGGTAGATGCCGCTGTACTGCACCGCCAGGGGCACCGGCGGAATCACGCCCAGGAAATAGCACCCGAGCAGCACCGCCTGCGCGCCGAAGCCGGGAATCGCCACCGTGCGCAGCAGCGCCTTCTCATCCGGGCGCCACCGCTTGAGCACGCGAAGCAGCCCATAGATGCTCCCGCAGCCCAGCACGACGGAGAGCGTGAAGATCCACCACCCCACCCGTCCAAAGAGCACCGGCAGCAGCGACGCGAAGTACAGCGTCACGCACAGGCTGAAGACGGCCACGCGGATGACGGGGCCCAGCTGACGGAAGCGCGGCAGCTCGTTGGCCACCAGCAGGCCGAACATGCCCGCCATGAACAGGAGCGGCGTGAAGCCCGACGAGCTCTTGAACAGGAACAGCGTGAACGCGCTCAGCAGGCTGCCCATGAAGAAGTGCAGCGCGTCCTCGCGGAAGCGCCACACCTTGACCAGCAGCTTCGGCGGCTCCACGCCTTCGGGGTAGCGCTGCTCCAGCACCAGCAAGCCCGCGAGGATGGCCAGGTAGACGAAGTTCTGCACCTCCGTGAGCGCATCGTCGATGGGGCTCAGCGTGAGGACGTCGTAGAGGAAGCCCGCGAAGAAGAAGAGGGCCATCTCCTGCTTCTCGTACTTCGCGCGGAAGGCCTGCACGCGGTCCACCAGCGTGGGCGTCTTCTCCGTGCTGACGAGGTCGTCCGGATCCGCGACCGCGGCGCCGGGCGTGGCGATCACGACGTTCGCGCCGGGAGGAAGAGGGCCCCCCTCGACCGGCACTCCGGGCGCTTCGTTGGACGCGTCCTGCGGCTTCGACTCAGGCGGTGTGACGGTGAGCACGGCGGCTTTCAACCCCTCTTGGCGACCGCCGCCCAGTCTACGCGGGGGACGGGGCCCGGGTCTTCCCCCTGGCCCCGCTCCCTCTTGAAACGCCTACTTGCCGCCGGCGGCGACCAGGTCCTGCAGCTCGCCGCGCTCGGCCAGCTCCATCAGGATGTCGGAGCCGCCCACGAACTTCCCGTGGATGTAGACCTGCGGAATGGTGGGCCAGTTGGAGTAGTCCTTGATGCCCTGGCGCACGTTGGGGTCCGCCAGCACGTCCACCGTGTGCACGGGGCCCAGCGGCTGGAGCAGCTGGAGCGCGCGCGCGGAGAAGCCGCACTGGGGGAACAGGGCGTTGCCCTTCATGAAGAGGACGATGGGGTGCGACTTCACCGTCTCGTCGAACTGGGCCTTGAGGGTCGGATCCATGAGTCGTTGCTCCTTCTTCAGCGGGGCCCGAGCTTCTTCCACTGCTCGGGCGAATAGGTCTTGAGCGCCAGCGCGTGCAGTTCGCCCGACTTCAGCCACTGCTGCAGCGGCGCGTACACCAGCTGGTGCTGTTCCACCATCGACTTGCCGGTGAAGGCGGGGGAGATGACGCGGGCCTCGAAGTGGTCTCCCGTCCCCGTGGTGTCGTTCAACTCCACCTCCGAGCCCGGCAGGGCGTCCAGGAGGTAACGGCGCAGCGTCTCGGCGTCGAGCATCAGTTCATCCCCTTTCCCATCACCAGCATGGCCGGGTCCACGCCCAGGCCGCGCAGGGTGGCATCCCACAACTTCGCCGGGTCCTGCCCCAGCACCGCGTCCGCGGTGGCGTCGGCGTACAGCCACGAGCCCGCGGCGATTTCATTCTCCAGCTGCTTGGGGCCCCAGCCCGCGTACCCCAGGCAGAAGCGCACGCGCGGACTCGTCCGCTGCAGGAGAGGCCCCAGCGCGTCCAGCGTGACGCTCAGGTAGAGGCCCGGCAGGACGGAGTGCTTCTCCGCGACGGATTCATCATCGTGCAGCACGAAGCCCCGCTGGGGCTCCACCGGGCCGCCCACGAACACCGGTTGCGACACGCGGTCCGTCGAGATGTCCATCGACTGACCGCGCGCCAGCTCACCGAGCGTCAGGGGCGCTCCCCGGTTCACGACGAGCCCCATGGAGCCCGTCTCCCCATGTTCGATCATCAGGATGACCGACCGGTAGAAGTTCGGGTCTCCAAGCTGGGGCATGGCCAGCAGGAAGCCGGAGGCGAGGTTCTTCACGCCAGGGAGCATCGGGCGTCCGGCGGGGGTGTGCAACCGGAACCCGCTCCCCTGCTGACTTCAGTGCCAGCTCTGGTGCTTGGACTTCAGCGCCTTGGCCAGCTTCTCCGGATCCAACGGCTTGCCGATGAAGAGGTCCGCGCCCAGGCCCTTGCACTTGCGAGCGGTGGCCGCGTCGCTCATGGCGCTCACGCCGATGAGCACGGCCTGCGGGAACTTCTCGCGCAGCTTGGACATGAGCGTGGTGCCGCTGCGTCCGGGGAGGAACACGTCCACGATGGCGGCGTCCATGCGCTTGTTGCGCACGGCGAACTCGGCCTCCTCGGCGCTGCCCACGGGCATGGCGTCGTAGCCCCAGGTGCTCACCAGCTCCACCAGGAGTTCGCGGTGCGCGGCGTCGTCTTCCACCACCAGCACCGAGCCCCGGACGGCCTCCTTGCGCAGGCCGTCATCACGCGGACGCTCATCACGGGCAGGCGAGAGGGGGATTTCTTCCGTGGGGAGGGACATGGTGTTCACCTGAGGGCAAAGGGTTTCCGTCCGTGTGAAACATTTGCCCCAATGTGCGGCATTCCTCACACTTCGCGACGGGTACCTCCCCCCAAGGCCTGGGAAGCGAGCGAGGCGCCAAGCACCAGCAGCACGAGCAGTCCCCAGGCGGGAATCACCACGCGGCCGCCGCCCTCGTAGATGAGCGCGGCGTAGGACGTGCCCAGGTAGCGGCCCAGGGACATGGGCTCCATGCGGGCGATGCCGAAGAAGCTCACCGTGGACTCGGTGAGGATGGCGCTCGGCAGGCGGCTCAGGAACACGGCCAGCACGAAGGGGCGCAACAGCGGCCACAGGTGCACGCGGAGGATGTGCGCGCCACCGCCGCCCAGGGCGCGCGCGGCGGCCACGTACTCCTGACCCTCCAGCGTGGCCAGGCGGTCGCGGAACATGCGCGCGGGGCCGGCCCAGCCCACCAGGGCCAGGGACGTCACCATCAAGCCAAAGGGCCCCAGGCCACCGCCCATGCCCGCGTCCATCATGGACTGGCCCGCGAGCTGGAGCACCATCACCACGAGGACATCCGGCAGGGCGAACACGGCGTCCACCGCGCGCAGGAGCACCTGCTCCGTCACCCCGCCGGACAGCCGCGCGAGCGCCGCGACGGCCAGCCCCAGCACGGTGGACAGCGCACCGGCCGCGAGCCCGATGGCCAGCGACACCCACAGGCCGCCGAAGGCCAGCTCGCACACGCTGCGGTCCGGGCGGTTCAGGTCCCAGCCGAGCGGACAGGTGTTCGCGAGGGCGTCGGGAAAGAGGCGGCCGGCCACGAGGCTCAAGGCCCCCAGGCCCACGAGGAGGACCAGCCCCACCCAGGCGCGCACGGGGATGCGGCTCAAGCGCGGGCCTCCCGGGCGCGGGGATCCACGAGCATGCGCAGGAGTTCCACGGTGAGGCTCACGACGACGAGCACGGTGGCGAAGGTCGTGGTGGACACGACGACGACGGCGACCTGCTTGTTGAGGACGGCGAGCACGTAGAGCTGACCGAAGTACGGCAGGCCGAAGACGCGCTCCGCGGCGAACGAGCCCGCGAGCAGCGCGGTGGCGACGGGCGTCACGGCGTCCAGGAGCGCGGGCCACACATTGGGGAGGACATGGCGGCGCAGCACGGTGCCGGGGTCCAGGCCCTTGCTGAGCGCGGTGCGCACGTAGTCGCGGGACAGCTCGGTCTCCAGGGCATCCCCCACGAGCGTGCCCAGGAAGGTCCCCGGCCAGATGGCGATGACGACCGCGGCGCACAGCTCCGGCAGCAGGTGTCCGCGCTCCACCACGGCGGGGGCCAGCAGCAGCGCGGGGATGAACACGGGCGTCCCGAACGCGATGGCGGGGAGCACGTCCCCGAGCACGGCGAAGCGTCCCCGCCGCCACCGGGTGCGCAGGAGCGCGAAGCCCACGGCCCAGGCAAGCGCGAGCGGAAGCGCGACGAGGCCCACGCCCACGCTGCCGGAGAGCTTCTGGAGCAGCTCATCGCCGGTGATGCCCTGAGCGCTGGTGCCCAGGCGTTCTCCGGCGAAGAGCTTCTCCCACGGCCGCAGGAACCCGAGCGGCTCACCGATGCCCAGGTCGCGCTGGTACGAAGCCGCCAGCTCCGGAGACACCTGCCGCTTGTTGTCGCTCTCCGTGGTGAGCGGCAGCGCGGCCATGAGGAAGTACGAGGCCACCGCCACCACCGGCACGAGCACGAGCTGGCGCACGAGGCGCGTCGCGATGAGGCGCATGCGCTAGGGCCCCTGCCCTTCCGCGCGGGCCGTGGGCGTTTCGTCCGGCCCCAGCCGCAGCGCTCGCAGCGCGAGGAAGTTGAACGGGTCCACGTCCAGACCGTGCAGCCGTGCCCGCGCCCGGAAGTAACGGTCCGGGTGGTACAGCGGCGCGATGACGGCCGCCTCCCCCACCAGCACCTCCTGGGCCTTCGCGTACAGCTCGCGCGCGTGCACGGGGTCGGGGTCGCCGTCCGCCTCCTCCAGCAGCCGCTCGAAGCGGCGCATCGGCTCGCCGCCGCCCTGCGTCTCCCATCCCGTCTGGTGGTTGCCCTGCCGCTCGAACAGCGTGAAGAACGTGTTCGGGTGCGCGTAGTCCGCGCCCAACCGCCGCAGGTACAGGTCATACGCACGCGGCCCCTGCGGCGTCCTGCGAGCCACCTCCGCGGAGTAGTCCGACCGCGAATCCACCACCACCCGCACGCCCACCTTCGCGAGCTGCGCCGCGATGCGCTCCGCCAGCGCCTCCTCCGGCACGAACGAGTCCCCCGCCTTCACCACCAGCCGCAGCGGCCGGTCCAACCCCTTCGCCCCCGCAAGCTCCGTCTTCGCCCGCTCCGGCTCGTAGCGAGGCAGCCGGGCCGCCTGCTCCGGCGTCGCCGCATCCGGCAGCTCCGGCGGCAGCAACACGTTCGTCGCGCGCGCGGCCGGCAAGAGCCCCGCGAGCAGCGCCTCCCTGTCCAGCGCCCGCGCCAGCGCCCGGCGCACCTCCGGCCGGTCCAACGGCGGACGCTCCGTGTTGAAGGCCAGGAAGTACGTGGACAACAGCGGCTCCCGCTTCAGGTCCGCCGCCTTCATCCCGCGCAGCGCCGCCGCGCTGTCCACGAACACGAAGTCCACCCGGCCCCGCTCATACAGCGCAGGACCGATCTCCGACTTCATCAGCGTCAGCACCGGCGCCGGCGTCTCTCCAGGACCCATCGGCGGAGGGAACGCGCTGCGCGGGTTGTAGACCAGCCGCACGCGCTCCCCCGCGCGGTCCCACCGCTCGACCCGGTAGGGCCCCACCGCCAGCGGACGCCCGTCGCGAGGCCGGTCGAAGTAGTCGCGCACCGCCTCGTCCGACTTGCCCTCCAGGTCCGCCGAAGGCGCGGGAAAGAACAGGTACACGTTCGCGAGCCGCGCCAGGAAGTAGCTCCGGGGCCGCACCAGCGTCACCCGCAGCGTCCGCGCCTCCACCGCCTCCACCCCGACCCGCGACAGCGCCGCCTTCACCTCCGCCTCCGGCACCCCACGCTCCAGCAGCGCGAGCACCTCCTCCGCGCCCTGGAGGTCCGCCATCTCGCCGCGCTCGCGGCCCAGGAGCGCCCGGTGCCACCCGAAGACGAAGTCGCGCGCCGTGACGGGAGAGCCGTCCGACCACGTCACGTCCTCACGCAGATGGAACGTGTAGACCTCATGCCCGGCCGCGTCCGCCTCACGCTCCCACCGCTCCGCCAGGCCCGGCTGGACCGAGTGGTCCGCCCCCAACGTGGTGAGCCCCTTCTGCGTGGCCAGCATCACCGGGTAGTTCACCCAGCTCTGCGGATCCGAGTGGCTCCAATCCAGCGTGGTGGGCATCGCCGGCACCACCACCTTCACGCCCGGCTCGGGCTGGAAGCCGCACGGCCCGCAGGCCGCGGCCATCACCAGCACCAGGGAGTAGGACAGGATTCGCGCGCGGGGAGCCACTCCCCGCGTTGTACCCCGACCCGCCCGTAAAAAAGAGAGAAGCCAGGAGACCGGCGACTCCTGGTCGGCCGGCATCCTGGCTTCGTCACTGCCCGGCCCCTTCAAGGGGGCCTGAAGCTCAACCTCATGCCTGCGAAGGCGTGGACACCGACTCCGTCACGGACAGCCCCGGCTTCAGGTTGTCCCCGGCGCCCTTGCGGCCGAACTCCTCCGGCTTCTCGAGCACCAGCGCCTCACGCAGCACGTCGTCCACGAACTCCACCGGGACGATGCGCAGCGCCTTGCGGATCTTCAGCGGGATGTCCTTCAGGTCCTTCTTGTTCGCCTTCGGAATCAGGACCGTCTTGATGCCCGCGCGGTGCGCCGCCAGCGTCTTCTCCTTCAGACCGCCGATGGGCAGCACGCGGCCACGCAGCGTGATTTCACCCGTCATCGCCACGTCCTTGCGGACCGGCACGCGCGTCAGCGCGCTCACCAGCGCCGTGGCCATGGTGACGCCCGCGGACGGACCGTCCTTGGGAATCGCGCCCTCCGGCAGGTGGACGTGGATGTCGTAGTTCTCGAACACCTTGCGGTCGATGCCGAAGCGCTCCGCGCGGCTGCGCACGTAGGACATGGCCGCCTGGGCGGACTCCTGCATCACCTCGCCCAGCTTGCCGGTGATGATGAGCTTGCCCTTGCCCGGCATGGACGTGGCTTCCGTGGTGAGGATCTCACCGCCCAGCTCCGTCCACGCGAGGCCCGTGACGATGCCCACCTGGTCCTCGCGCTCCGCCACGCCGTAGCGGAAGCGGGGCGTGCCCAGGAACTTCATCGCCTGCTTGCGGTCCACCTCGATGAGGTCCCGCTTGCCGTTCTTCAGCACGTCGCGGGCGATCTTCCGGAACACGCCGCCAATCTCACGCTCCAGCGAACGCACGCCCGACTCGCGCGTGTAGCGGTGCACGATGGTCTTCAGCGCGTCGTTGGTGATGTCGATCTTCAGGTCCGCGAGGCCGTTGGCCTCCTGCTCCTTCGGAATCAGGTAGCGCCGCGCGATGGAGAGCTTCTCCGGCTCGGTGTACCCCGCGATGCGAATCACCTCCATGCGGTCCTGCAGCGGACCGGGGATGTTGTGCATCGTGTTCGCGGTGCAGATGAACATCACCTTGGACAGGTCGTAGTCGAGGTCCAGGTAGTGGTCGTTGAAGTTGTGGTTCTGCTCCGGGTCCAGCACCTCCAGCAGCGCCGCGCTCGGGTCACCACGGAAGTCCGTGGACATCTTGTCGATCTCGTCCAGGAGGAACACGGGGTTGTTGCTGCCCGCCTTCTTCAGGGACTGGATGAGCTTGCCCGGCATCGCGCCGATGTACGTGCGGCGGTGGCCGCGGATCTCCGCCTCGTCACGCACGCCGCCCAGGGACAGGCGCACGAACTTGCGGCCCGTGGCCCGCGCGATGCTGCGCGCGAGCGACGTCTTGCCCACGCCCGGAGGCCCCACGAAGCACAGCACGGGGCCCTTCAGCTTCTTCACCAGCTGCTGCACGGCCAGGTACTCGAGGATGCGCTCCTTCGGCTTCTTCAAGCCGTAGTGGTCCTCGTTGAGCACCCGCTCCGCTTCGGTGACGTCCAGCCGGTCCTGGGTCTCGTCGTACCAGGGCAGGCTGATGATCCAGTCGATGTAGTTGCGGACGACCGTGGCCTCGGCGCTCATCGGGCTCATCATCCGGAGCTTCTTCAGCTCCTTCTTGACCTTGAGCGTGGCCTCCTTGCTCATCCGCTTGTTCTTCAGCTTCTCTTCAATCTCCTGGATCTCGTTCTTGAACTCGTCGCGCTCACCCAGCTCCTTCTGAATGGCCTGCATCTGCTCATTCAGGTAGTACTCCTTCTGGGTCTTCTCCATCTGCTTCTTGACGCGCGTGCGGATCTTCTTCTCCACCTGGAGGATTTCGATCTCGCCCTGCATCAGCTCGTAGAGCTTCTCCAGGCGCTTGGCCGGGGACTCCGTCTCAAGCAGCGCCTGCTTGTCGTTCAGCTTCAGCGACAGGTGCGCGACGATGGTGTCCGCCAGGCGCGCAGGGTCGTCGATGCTGGCGACCTGCATCAGCATCTCCGGCGGGATGCGCTTGTTGAGCTTCACGAAGGCTTCGAAGACGGAGTGGACGGAGCGCACCAGCGCCTCCAGCTCCACGCTCTTCTCCAGCTGCTCCTCGACTTCGTCCACCTCGACCATGAAGAAGGAGTCGTTCGGGTGGAACTTCTTCACCTTGGCGCGGCGCACGCCCTCCACCAGGACCTTCATCGTGCCGTCGGGCAGCGGAAGGAGCTGGATGAGGTGACCGATGGTGCCGAAGTGGAAGATGTCGTCGGGCGAGGGGTCGTTCGTCTTGGCCTTCTTCTGGGCGGCCAGCAGGATGACCGCCTTGTCATCCGGACCCTTGTGGGCCATCGCGTCCTTCAACGCCGCGATGGACTTCTCCCGGCCGACGAACAGCGGAACCACCATGTGCGGGAACACGATGATGTCCCGAAGGGGCAAGAGCGGGATGGTGAGGCCCCGCTTCTGGGCTTCCTTCTTGTCGTCACGTCCGAAGAACATGTATCCGCCACCCGCTGGCCTGCCGTACAGGCAAGCCCTTCAAGAGTTGCCCACATGCCGCCCAAGCGCGCATGCAGGGTGAAACGCTGCTCTATAACACGCCGGTCGCAGGACCCGTTCCCCGCTCAAGATTAGGGGTCCGCACCCTGCCTTCAAGGGAACACCGAGAGGCAGGAGTGTGTCCTGCCCCGATTCTAGCGGCTCTCGGCCGCTACCCCGGCATCCGGCCATGCGACGCCCAGGGCCTGGAAGAGGAAGGCATACATGTCCACGCTGGACTCGATGGCCTTGGCCACCTGGTCCGCCCCGCCGTGGCCCGCGTTCGCCTCGATGCGTAGCAGCGTGGGCGCCGGATTGCCCTTCGCGTTCTGAACGGCCGCCACGAACTTGCGCGCGTGCATGGGGTCCACCCGGTCATCGTGGTCCGAGCTCATCATCAGGAGCGGCGGGTACTGCACGTCCTGACGCACGTGGTGGTAGGGCGAATAGGCGTACAGGGTCTTGAACTGCCCGGCGTCGTCCGCCGACCCGTACTCCGGCACCCAGGTCCGCCCGCTGCCGAACAGGTGGAAGCGCACCATGTCCAGCAGCGGCACGCCGCACACCACCGCGCCGTACAGCTCAGGGCGCTGCGTCATGGCCGCGCCCACCAGCAGGCCGCCGTTGCTGCCGCCGTAGATGGCCAGCTTCTTCGCCTGCGTGTACTTCTCCTTCGCCAGGTACTCGGCCGCGCCGGCGAAGTCGTCGAAGACGTTCTGCTTGTTCGCGCCCCGGCCCGCCTCGTGCCACGCGGTGCCGTACTCACCGCCGCCGCGCAGGTTGGCCACCGCATAGATGCCGCCCGCGTCCAGCCACGGCAGGATGCTCGCGCGGAAGCCCGGCTGCATGCTGACCAGGAAGCCGCCGTAGCCGTACAGCAGCGTGGGCGCGGTGCCGTCCTTCTTCAGGCCCTTCTTGTAGACGAGGAACATGGGCACCTTCGTGCCGTCCTTCGACGTGAAGAAGACCTGCTCCGTGGTGTACGCGTCCGGGTCCATGGGCACTTCCACCTTCGCCCACAGGTCCACCTTCCCGCTCTTCACGGACGTCCGGTAGACCTGACGGGGCGTGGTGAAGGAGCTGTAGGAGAAGTAGGCGTCGTCCTGGTCCTCCAGACCCATCAGGTTGCTGGCGGCGCCCACGCCCGGCAGCTGCACGGTGCGCACCGGCTTGCCCTCCAGCGTGGCGATGCGCAGCTCCGTCGTCACGTCCTTGAGGTACTCCAGCGCCAGGTGGCCGCCCACCAGCGACACGCTCTCCAGCGTGGCCTTGGGGTCCTCCGGCACCAGCTCCTTCCAGTTCGCGCGCTCGGACTTCTTGGGGTCCACGGCGAAGACGCGCTGGCGCGGGGCGCCCTCGTCGGTGACGACGTAGAAGCGGTCCTTCCAGGCGAAGACGCTGTACTTGGCGCCCTTGCCCTTCACGAGCAGCCGCCAGTCCTTCTCCGCCGGGTGCTTCCAGTAGACGTCGTTCTCGCTCCAGCCGCGCAGGATGGACGCGAAGAGGTACTTGCCGTCACGCGACAGGTCGCCCTGGAGGAACGTCGTCGGGTCGCCGGTGCGCTCGTGCACCACGACGTCCTTCTTCGGGTCCTCGCCCAGCTTGTGGAACTTGAGCGTGGTGTAGCCCGGGCGCGCGTCCACCGGGATGGAGGGGTCCGTGGGCAGCCACTCGTAGTAGAAGCCCTTGCCGTCCGGCGTCCAGTTGGTGTTGGCGTACTTCGCGCCCTCAATCACGTCCACCTTGGACCACTCGCCGGTGTCCACGTCGATGACGTGCAGGGTGGCCTCGTCCGCGGCGTTGGGGCGCACCGGGAAGGCCACGCGCTTGCCGTCCCACGACGGCACCCAGCGGCCCAGGGACACCGGGCCGTCCTTGCTCATGACGTTGGGGTCCAGCAGCACCTTCTCCTGTCCGGACTCGCCGTCCTTCCAGTAGACGATGGCCTTCTCCTTGTCCTTGTGGGTCCGCATGAAGAAGAAGCGGTTGCCCCGGCGGAAGGGCGCCGTCACCGAGTCCACGTAGAACAGCTCCGTGAAGCGCTTCGCCAGCGCGTCGCGGCCCGGCATCTTCGCCAGCGCGTCGCGGGTGAAGCCGTCCTGAGCCTTCATCCAGGCCTGGACCTCCGGGGCCTTCTCGTCCTCCAGCCAGCGGTACGGATCCGCCACCTGCTGGCCGTGCAGCGTGTCCACCACCGCGTCGGAACGGGTCGCCGGGTAGGCCATGCGGGAGGGGCCCTCCTGGGCCGGAGCGCTCTGCGTCGCTGCGGACGCGGCGGGGGCTTCATCACGCGTGGCTTCCTTCGCGGAGGTGCAGGCCACGAGCGACAACAGGGCAGGCATGAGGAGCTTTCTCATGGGTAACAGCAGATACAAGAAGCCCCCCGCCCCGGCCCGGAAAAAAGCGTGGCCCACCCCACGCCCGGAAGCTCCCTTTGGAAAGACGAAGGGCGCGTCCCGGTCCAATGACCGTGACGCGCCCCGTCATCCCCGTCAGGCCCTTGCGAGCCCCTGGAGGATGATTCCCGCTAGGCCGATTCCTTCTTCGGCTCCGGTGTCTCCTTGTTGTCCTGCGAGTGCAGGACGACGGGCTCGCTCTTCTTGAGGATGACCTCCTCGGAGATGAGCACCTCGCGGGCCGTCTTGCGGGACGGGATTTCGTACATCACGTCCAGCATGGCCGTCTCCAGGATGGAGCGCAGGCCGCGAGCGCCCGCCTTGCGGCGGATGGCCTCCGACGCGATGGCCTTCAGCGCCCCGTCGGTGAACTTCAGCGACACGCCGTCCAGCTCGAAGAGCTTGCGGTACTGCTTGGTGAGCGCGTTCTTGGGCTCGCCCAGGATGTTCACGAGCGCGCCTTCGTCCAGCTCCTCCAGCGCGGTGATGATGGGCAGACGGCCGATGAACTCCGGAATCATGCCGAACTTGAGCAGGTCCTCCGGCTCCACGTGCTTGAGCAGCTCGCTGAGGTTGCGCTGCTTGCGCGACTGGATCTCCGCGCCGAAGCCCAGGCTGCGGCCGCCCAGGCGGCGCTCGATCACCTGCTCCAGGCCGCCGAACGCGCCGCCGCAGATGAAGAGGATGTTGGTGGTGTCCACCTGCAGGAACTCCTGCTGCGGGTGCTTGCGGCCACCCTTGGGCGGGACATTGGCCACCGTGCCTTCGATGATCTTCAAGAGCGCCTGCTGCACGCCCTCGCCGCTCACGTCGCGGGTGATGGAGGGGTTCTCCGACTTGCGGGCGATCTTGTCGATTTCGTCGATGTAGACGATGCCCCGCTGCGCGCGCTCGATGTCGTGGTCCGCGGCCTGGAGCAGGTTGACGATGATGTTCTCCACGTCCTCACCGACGTAGCCGGCCTCCGTGAGGCACGTGGCGTCCGCGATGGTGAAGGGGACGTTGAGGATGCGCGCCAGGGTCTGCGCGAGCAGCGTCTTGCCGGAGCCCGTGGGGCCGAGCAGCAGGATGTTGCTCTTCTGCAGCTCCACATCGTCCATGGCGACCTTGGACTCGATGCGCTTGTAGTGGTTGTGCACCGCCACGGAGAGCGTCTTCTTCGCGCGCTCCTGGCCCACCACGTACTCGTCCAGCACGGCCTTGATTTCCGAGGGCCGGGGGATGCGCAGCTTGGTGTCCTTGGTCTCCTCGCGGTCGATCTCCTCCGCGATGATGTCGTTGCACAGCCCGATGCACTCGTCGCAGATGTAGACCGTCGGGCCCGCGATGAGCTTCTTCACCTCCTTCTGCGACTTGCCGCAGAAGGAGCAGCAGAGGGTCTGGTTGTCTCGCTTCTCCACGTTCTTACCCGCCATGAAATCCCTCGCTGCGCCTGAAAGGCCCCAACCCGCTTCGCGCCCGGTCCCCTGCCCCTGCACCCAATCTAGTCAGCCCCCATCCGGAACGTCCACGCACCTTCCGGGTACTTAACAAGGGGAAAATACCGGTGACGGGAGAAACAGAAGGCCGGAGGCGCGGGAGAAGATTCCCAGCACCCCCGGCCGCCGGCCGGGTGATTGACACCCCGGCCGTCACGCGTCTCGGTGTGTCTACTTCTTCTCTTCCGGCTTCACACCCACGACCTTCCGGGGGTCCTGGATGGAGTCGATGATGCCGTACGCCTTCGCCTCCGCGGCGCCCATGAAGTAGTCGCGGTCCGTGTCCTTCTCCACGCGCTCGATCGTCTGGCCGGTGTGCTTGACGATGAGCTCGTTGAGCTTGGCCTTCATGCGAAGGATTTCACGGGCCTGGATTTCGATGTCGGTCGCTTGGCCACGCGCGCCACCGAGCGGCTGGTGGATCATGATGCGGCTGGAGGGCAGCGAGTAGCGCTTGCCCTTCGCGCCGGCGAGCAGCAGCACGGCGCCCATGGAGGCCGCCTGCCCCACGCAGATGGTGGAGACGGGCGCCTTGACGTACTGCATCGTGTCGTAGATGGCCAAACCGGCCGTCACGGAGCCACCGGGCGAGTTGATGTAGAGGTTGATGTCCTTGTCCGGGTCTTCGGACTCCAGGAACAGGAGCTGGGCGACGATGGCGTTGGCCACGTCATCGTCGATCTCCGTTCCCAGCATGACGATGCGGTCCTTCAGGAGCCGGCTGTAGATGTCGTACGAGCGCTCACCCCGGTGGGTCTGCTCGATGACGTAGGGGACGGGCATGAAGGGCATGTCGGATGGACCTCTAGAAGGAACTTGCGAAGGCTTGAGGAAAAGACCTCAAGAATACTTCGCCCGGCCCTTGAGGAATTCAATCGTCTTTTCCTCGCGGAGTCGCAGAGACAACCCAAGGCGCTCGTCCGGGCCCTTGAAGAACTTCTTCACCTGGGCGACCGGCTGGTTGGCCTCGATGGCCAGGTCCTCGATGCGCTTCTCCACGTCCTCGTCGGACGCCTGGATGTTCTGCTGCTGGGCAATGGCCTCGAAGAGCAGCGTGCCCTTCACCTCCAGGGTGGCCTTCTCCCGCATCTCGTCGCGCAGGCGGTTGAAGTCCAGGCCCAGCTGGCGCGGGTCGATGCCCTGGCGCTGCATCTGGCGGAAGGCGCCCTCCATCATGGAGTCGATGGCGCGCTCCACCATGGCGCGGGGCACGTCGAACGGGTTCTTCTCCAGCAGCGCCTTGATGAGCCCGTCGCGCTCGTCCACGGTGGCCTGGTTCTTCTTGGCCTTCTCCAGGTCCGAGCGCACCTTGGCGCGCAGCTCGTCCACCGTCTGCGCGACGCCCGTCTGCTTGGCGAAGTCGTCGTTGAGCTCCGGGACCACCGCCTTCTTCAGCTCCTTGACGGTGATGTGGAAGACGGCCGTCTTCCCGCGGACCTCTTCGGCCTGGTAGTCCTGGGCGAAGGTGTACTCCACGTCCTTGGACTCGCCGACCTTCACGCCCGCCAGCTGCGGGATGTTGCCCTGGATGAGGTCGCCGTCCTGCACGCGCACGCCAATGCCGTCCGCCTTGCTGCCGGGGAACGCATTGCCGTCCACCTTCGCCTCGAAGTCGATGGTGACCTGGTCGTCCTGGGCCGCGGTGTCGCGGTCGGTGACGGGCTCGATGCGGCCCAGGTTCTGGCGCATGCTCTCGATCTGCTGGTTCACCGCGTCGTCCGCGACGGCGGTGTCCACCTTCGTCAGGGACAGGCCCTCGAAGTCCTTGGCCTCCACCTTCGGCTTCACCTCCACGCGGGCCTCGAAGCTGAAGGGGGCGCCGGGCTTGAGGCCGGAGTTGGTGACCTGGGGAGAGGCGACGGCCTCCACCTTGTGCTCGCGCACGGCGTCCAGGTAGGCGCGCTGCACGACGCGCTGGATGACGTCGTCCTCCACCTGCTCGCGGTACTTCTGCTCGAGGATGCGGCGGGGGACCTTGCCCTGACGGAAGCCGGGCATCTTCACCTGGCCGCTGAGCGCGGCGTACGCGCGGTTGAGCTCCTCAACGACGCGGGCGGAGTCGACCTCGATGGAGAGCTTCTTCTCGATGGGAGAGAGCTCTTCGACCTGGACCTTCATGCGGGCCTCGCTCGCCGCCTCCACGGGCTGTACGTCCCGGGGCGGCAACCGGAAAGTGGGACGTGCGGCTTTAGGGGATAGGCACGAACGGGTCAACGCGAAATGGGCGAGGAGGGACTCGAACCCTCACACCTTGCGGTACCAGATCCTAAGTCTGGCGCGTCTACCAGTTTCGCCACCCGCCCGACGCGTCGTGCGACCGTCCTACCGCGAAACGTCCGTGGGGGACAGGGACTTTCCCGCGCGCGACCTCCCCGTCAGGGAGTGCCGGAAAAGACACAGGGCCCCTTCCGTTTCCAGAAGGGGCCCTGCGAGTGAGAGCGGAGGGAATCGAACCCACAACCTATGGATTAAGAGTCCATTGCTCTGCCAATTGAGCTACGCTCCCGGCTTTGCGTTCGGCCGCGTTGGCTGCGCGACGTCCGAGGTGGCGCGGTGAATACCGGTCGCCGCCCGCTCTGTCAAAACGTTTTTGCACCCCCCTCACATTCTCCGCGTTGGAACCGGATGCCCGGCGTGCTGCCGGCCGTCCCCGCGACCGGGAAGCGATGCGAAGGGTCGGCCGGGCTCGCATGTTGATCCACGCCGCGGTTCGCGCTGCAGGCCTGTAGCAGGGTCCCGACCAGGGCCCTGCTCCACGGGCCGTGCGCCGTGTTCCTGGGGCAACCATGTGGGCGGGCGAGGGTCGTCCGCCTTTTCGAGCGGTGCTGGAGACACAGTGATGGATGCGAATGTGAAGGCGGATGGAACGACGTCGCCGCAGGGCGCGGCCTGGAACCGGGAGCGGGTGGACCTGGTGAAGCGGACCATCTGCCCGCGGGGAATCAGCGAGGACGAGTTCGCCCTCTTCATCGAGCAGTGCAAGCGCAGCGGGTTGGATCCGCTCCTCAAGGAAGCGTTCTGCGTGGCGCGCCGCCAGAACGTGGGCAACCGCGAGCGGCCCAACTGGGTGACGAAGTACGAGTTCCAGCCTTCCGAGGCGGGAATGCTCGCCCGGGCGGAGCGCTTTCCGGACTTCAAGGGCATCCAGGCGAGCGCGGTGTTCGCCGAGGACGAAATCGTCGTGGACCAGGGCAAGGGCGAGGTGGTGCACCGCTTCAACCCGGCCAAGCGCAAGGGCGCCCTGGTGGGTGCCTGGTCGCGCGTGGTGCGCGAGGGGAAGCTGCCGGTCGTCGTATGGCTGGACTTCTCCGGCTACGTCCAGCAGACGCCGCTGTGGGCCAAGATTCCCACGACGATGATTGAAAAGTGCGCGCGCGTGGCGGCGCTGCGCAAGGCGTACCCGGAGGCCTTCGGCGGACTGTACGTGCGCGAGGAGATGCCGGCCGAGGAGTACGACGCGCACGACGAGCCCGCGCCCGCCTCTGGCTCCTACGAGGTGCTGGGCTCGAAGCCGGGCCCGGTGAAGGCGTCCTTCCCCACCCTGGCCC
>NZ_RAVY01000203.1:0-17516 GCF_003611625.1 Corallococcus sp. CA054B | reverse complement strand
TCCCCCGTCCCCACCCTGTCCCCCCGGCCCCGTCTGTCGGATTTCCTCCAGGGCATGGGAGTGCTCGGCCGAGCCTTCAAGCTCATCTTCCGCTCGCGCCGCCTCTTCCTCCTCTCCAGCCTGTGCGCGGTCCTCACCGCCATCGCCCTGGTGGGCCTGGCCGTGCTGCTCTACCGCTACGCCCCCGGACTCCTGGAGTCCGTATGGGCCCGGCCCGAGTCCTGGTACGGACAGGCCGGCTGGTACACCGCGCTCGTGCTGGGCTCCCTGGTCGCCTGGGTGGTGGGCGCCAACGTGGTGCCGCCCCTGCTCCTCACGCCGTTGCAGGATCCGGTGTCGGAGGCCACCGAGGCCGAGTGTGCGGGAGCGGACGCCGTGCTCTCACCCGCCTCGTTCCTGAGGGGCATGACGACCGGGCTGTTGCACACGCTCGCCCGCATGGCGCTGCTCTTCCTGGGGCTGGCGGTGCTCCTGCCGCTGAACTTCGTGCCGGGCCTGGGCAGCGTGGCGTTCACCGTGCTGGCAAGCCTGTGGACCATGCTCTGGATGGCGGCGGAGCACCTGGCCGCGCCCATGACGCGCCACCTGTACCCCTTCGCCGAGGTGCGCCGCATGCTGCGCGAGCGCCGGGCCCTCAGCCTGGGCTTCGGCGCGGGCGTCTACCTGCTCCTGTGGGTGCCCATCCTCAACACCTTCTTCCTCCCGGTGGCCATCGTCGGGGGCACCCTGCTCTACCGGGCCCTGCGGGAGGCCGGGGACCTGCCCCCGCCCCCCGACGCCACCGCGAAATAAAGGGGGAGGCCGGGTGTCCGTACTTCCAGGCGGATGGGGAACGCATTGCCTGCGGCAGACGTTCTCGGTCGCTAGTGACAAGGCCACGCCTTGAAGCACCAGGAAGCCGTGATTAGGCTTGCCCGGCCGCTGCCAGGTCCCTTGGCTCACGTCGAACCGTTCGGATTCACAGGGCTTTTCACGCATCACCCGGGACGCCTCTCGCGCCCCAGCTGGGATGAACCGCATGCCGCGTATCTTCCGCCGCATCACCGCCGTCGCCGTTCTGTTGGGGGCCTGGGCATTCGCAGGCAGTGACCGCGCTCCCCTCCCGCTCACCGTGGGAGCGGCGGAGGCGGGGCAGGACTCCTGGGACGGCGCGCTGCCGTCCTCCGGCAAGGGCGAGAAGGCCCCTCACGACCTCAACAGCCTCCGCGTCCTCACGAAGGTCATCCTCTACGTGAAGGAGAACTACGTCGACCCCAAGCGGGTGAAGCCCAAGGAGATGATGATCGCCTCCCTGGAGTACGTGGAGAAGAGCGTTCCGGACGTGCTCGTGGACGGCAACCCGGAGACGGGCAAGCTCAACGTCAACGTCAACGGCAAGCAGAAGGAGTTCGACATCTCCCACGTGGACTCCCTGTGGAAGATGTCCTTCGCGCTGAAGGACGTGTTCGACTTCCTGTCCAAGAACATGCGTCCCATCGAGGAGACGCGGGACATCGAGTACGCGGCCGTCAACGGCATGCTCTCCACGCTGGATCCGCACTCGGTGCTGCTGCGCCCGGAGCTGTACCGGGAGATGAAGCTGTCCACCAAGGGCGAGTTCGGCGGCCTGGGCTTCGTCATCCAGATGAAGGAGGGCAACCTCACCGTGGTGAAGGTGCTGCCCAAGACGCCCGCGTCGCGCGCCGGCATCCAGAAGGACGACCGCATCAAGAAGATTGGTGAGGAGTCCACCGTCAACATGGACCTCAACGAGGCCGTGTCCAAGCTGCGCGGTCCGGTGGACAGCCGCATCACCATCACCGTGGAGCGCGACGGCTGGGACAAGCCGCGCAACATGACGGTGGCGCGCGCCATGATTTCGATTGAGTCCGTGCAGCACAAGCTGCTCGCGGGCGGCGTGGGCTACGTGCGCCTGAAGAACTTCCAGGGCAACACCACGCGCGACCTGGAGGCCGCGCTGACGGACATCCGCAAGCAGGCGGAGGCCAAGGGCGGCTTCAAGGGCCTGGTGCTCGACCTGCGCGGCAACCCGGGCGGTCTCTTGGAGCAGGCCATCCAGGTGTCGGACACGTTCCTGTCCAAGGGCACCCTCGTCGCGACGGTGGGCTTCAGCGACAAGCTGCGCGAGGAGAAGCGCGCGCGCCCCTCGGACGGCGAGGAGAACTACCCCATCGCTGTGCTGGTGAACGCGGGCAGCGCCTCCGCGTCTGAAATCGTCGCGGGCGCGCTCAAGAACCTGGACCGCGCGGTCATCATCGGGCGCCAGACGTTCGGCAAGGGCAGCGTGCAGGTGCTCTACGACTTCCCGGACGACAGCGCGCTCAAGCTGACCATCGCCAAGTACCTCACCCCGGGTGACGTCTCCATCCAGGAAGTGGGCATCGTGCCGGACATCCAGCTGGTGCCGACGCGCGTCACCGCGGACCGGGTGGACGTGTTCGCGCCCCGCAAGTCCATGGGCGAGGCGGACCTGGATCAGCACTTCGGCAACCCGGAGTCCTCCACCGTCGCCAAGAAGCGCGAAGAGGTGCTGGACCGTGAGAAGCCGGGCACCAGCCTCAAGTACCTGAAGGTGGACGAGAAGGCCGCCCAGGCCTCCGCCAAGAAGGAAGAGCCCAAGGAGAAGGTCGCCGCCAAGGCGGGCACCAAGGACAAGAAGGAGCACGGCCAGAATGATCCGCTCCTGGACGTGGACGTGGCCGGCCAGGGCGAGGACCTGGACGACCAGCTGGACGCGGAGTCCCAGGAGGAGATCAAGGAGGACTTCGAGGTCCAGTTCGCCCGCGACTTCGTCCTGAAGGTGCCGGCGCTGAAGCGCTCCGAGCAGCTCGCCAAGGGCAAGCAGTTCGTGGAGCAGAAGCGCAACGAGGAGGAGCAGCGCATCAACAACGCCATCGCCGCGCTCGGCCTGGACTGGAGCCCCGGTCCCACGCCCAAGAACGTGCAGCTGGACGCCAGCTTCTCCCCCGGCGCCGACACCAAAATCGTGGCCGGCGAACAGCTGGACATGGTCATCAACGTGGAGAACAAGGGCACGGAGCCGCTCAAGCGCGTGCGTGGCTGGACGGAGAGCGACAACGCGTTCCTCGACCGCCGCGAGTTCCTCTTCGGCGCCATCGCCCCGGGTGAGAAGAAGTCCTGGAAGGTGCAGGTGCGCCTGCCCAAGGACCTCACCAGCCGCCGCGACGACGTGAAGGTGAAGCTGTTCGACGACAACGGCGCCCTGCGCGACACCCTGGTGTCGGAGCTGTCCTTCGTGGAGCTGCCCCGCCCCACGTTCGCCTTCAACTGGCAGGTGGTGGATGACTGCGCCGAGTGCAACGGCGACGGCGCCGTGCAGCGCGGCGAGGACGTCACGGTGGTGATGGACGTCACCAACACGGGCGCGGGCCCGGCGCTGGACTCGTTCGCGCAGATCAAGAACGGCGGCGACGCGAACATCTTCATCGAGAAGGGCCGCTTCAAACTGGGGGAGATCAAGCCCGGTGAGACGAAGACGGCGCGCTTCCAGGTGTCCCTGAAGAAGGCCTACAAGGGCGACACCTTCCCGCTGAAGCTGGCCATCCTCGACGAGCCCCTGGAGGAGTTCGTCCTGGAGAAGCTCCAGCTGCCCGTGAAGGACGGCCCCGTGGCCCCGCTGGAGGCGAAGAAGGGCCTGGTGAAGCTCAACGACAAGGCGGAGCTGTTCGCCTCGCCCACCGCGGACGCGCGTCCGGTGGCGAAGCTGCCGCAGGGCGCCACGCTGGCCCTGGAGGCCACCACCAAGGGCTACTACAAGGTCGCGCTGGAGAAGGACCGCTTCGCCTTCGTGCGCACGCAGGACGCAAAGGAAGTGAAGACCGGCAAGGCCCAGGCGCCCAAGACGGTGGCGTACACGACGACGCACCAGCCGCCGGACATCAAGCTGGACGTGGATCCGTCCCACGGCGGCGTGGTGGTGAACGGCGACAAGTTCACCCTTTCCGGCATGGTGAAGGACCCCAACGGCCTCCTGGACGTCTACGTGCTGGTCAACGACCAGAAGGTCTACTTCAAGGCCGTGGACCCCAAGGGCGGCGAGCCCAACACGCTGAAGTTCACCTCCGACTTCACGCTCAAGGAGGGCAACAACAACGTGCTGGTGGTGGCCCGTGAGAGCACCGAGTTCGCCAGCCGCCGCACCCTGGTCATCCGCCGCCGCCCGGCGGAGGTGGCCCAGAAGGTGGCGACGCCCGCCGCCACGGCCACCACGCCGGTGAAGCCGCGCCAGCAGTAGTCCTCCGGAGCCATCCCCGGAGCGCCTGACCCTCGGGCGGCTCGCTTCCAGCGGACGTCCCCCTTCAAACGGGGGCGTTTCCCTGGAGGAGGGCCGCCCGTTTTGTTGACGCTTCATTGAGGGCCGATTTAGGGTCCGCCGGAGGTGGGCGCCCGCTTGGCCGGCATGCGTCCCGGAGGCGTGATTCCCCCATGCGGACGTTCAGTCGGTGGCTGGTGCTTGCGACGGCGCTGTCAGGGGCCGCGGCCCATGCGGACGACAACGACCTGGTCATTTCCCGCTTCGGCGTCGAGCGCCGGGGCTCCTCTTCCGTCATCACCAACACCGAGTTCGCCGAAGCCAGCGCGGACTTCCGTGCCTTCGCGCGCACGTTCGGCGCGGTGATGACGTCCGCGAACCTGATGCCCCCGCGCACCACGGGCCACTCGGGCTTCGCGTTCAACGCGGAGCTGTCCGTCGTGTCGCTCCCGGAGGACGTGCAGCTGCCCACGGAAGCCGAGCAGCCGGGCTCCGTGCTGGTGCCGTCCCTCCACGTGCGCAAGGGCCTGCCCTTCTCGCTGGAGCTGGGCGGGCGCGTGGGCTGGATTGAAAAGAGCAGCATGGTGACGGCCACGGGCGAGCTGAAGTGGGCCGTCAACGAGGGCTTCACGTACCTGCCGGACGTGGGCGTGCGCCTGCACGTGACGAAGCTCTTCGGCGCGCAGGACCTGGACCTGACCACCACGGGCCTGGACATCGGCGTGGGCAAGCAGTTCCCGCTGGGCGGCATGGTGACGGTGACGCCCTACGGCGGCCTGGACCTGAACTTCGTCAGCGCCACCACGCGCACGCTGGACTTCGAACCGAGCCGCACCCAGGCGGACTCGGCGGGCAACGACTCGCGCGACGCGCTGACCAACACCGCGCCGTACTCGCGGGTGAACGCGGGTGACAACCTCACCCCGCGCTTCTACGCGGGCGCGCGCTTCATTGGCGGCGTGCTGCAGCTGGGCGCGGAGATTTCGCTCACCAACCTGGGCAGCTTCGACCAGGAGGGCGCCGGCAGCCGCGACCTGCCCTCCGTCTTCGCCTTCAACACCACGCTGGGCCTGGACTTCTAGTCAGCGCAGGGCTTCCCGCACGCGACCCGGGCGGTTGGTGATGAGGTAGGACACCCCCAGGTCCCGCAGCTCGCGGGCGCGCCGGGGGTCGTCCACCGTCCACGCCGCCACGCGCAGGCCGGCGTCGTTCCATGCCGTCACGCGCTCCGGCGTGCACGCCTCGTGGAAGGGGTGCACCGAGTGCGAGGACACCAGCGGGCTCAGCGCGTACGCCTGCAGGGCCCAGGGCTTGTCCGGGTCGATGAGGAAGCCCCGGCGCAGCGTGGGCGCCACCTCCGCCAGCCGGAAGAGGCACAGCGGGTTGAAGCTGGACACCACCACGCGGCCTGACAGGTCGCGCTCGCGCAACAGCCGCGCCACGCCCGCCGCCAAGCCGCCGTCGTCGAAGCGGTCGCACTTCAGCTCGATGTTGACCAGGAAGTGCTCCGGCAGCGCGTCCAGCACCTCCTCCAGCAGCGGGATGCGCGCGGGGGCGAAGCCCAGGGGCGTGCCCACGTCCGCGCGGGAGAGCTTCCACCAGGGCGTGGTGCGCACCTCCCAGGGCTGATGGGCCAGGCGGTCCAGGCGCTCGTCGTGACACACCACCACCTCGCCGGAGCCGCACACCATGGCATCCAGCTCCACGCCGTCAGCGCCCTGGCGCACGGCCTCCGCGAAGGCCTCCAGGGTGTTCTCGGGAGCGTCGGCGCTGGCACCACGGTGAGCGAGCAGGAGCATGGGGGCGCAGTGTGCGCTGGAACGCCCTCCGTGCGCAGCGCCGACGTGGCGGGCGCGTCCAGGGGCGGACGCGGTGGCGCGACTTGCCTCGCGGGTGGGTTTATTGCAGTGTCCGACGCATGTTGGGCACCGGAGAGTTCCTCGTCCTCGGCTTCATCCTGCTGGTGGTCTTCTCGGCCGCCCGGATGGGGCAGTTGGGCAACGCGGTGGGCAAGTTCGTCTACTCGTTCCGCAAGGCGTCTCGCGGCGAGGACCTGGTGGACGTGAAGCACCTGCCCCACTCGCGCCGGGGCACCACCGACGCGGACTACACCGAAGGGTCCTCCAAGGACCGCCGCTCCTAGAACTCCTCGCCCGTCGGGAGCACCAGCGGACCGGGCGGGCTGCCTGGCGCTGGCGCGAGCAGCAGGCGCGCGGCCTGCTGCCTCAGGGCGGGCAGGAGCCCCGCGTCCTCCACCAGCTCGCGCAGGTCCGCGGTGGAGAGCAGCGGCACCAGCTTCGCGCCCACCTCCGGCGGCAGGTACGGGTTGAAGGCCAGCGCGCGGCGCACCTTGTGGCGCACGGACCAGCGCGGCGACTTCCAGATTTCGACGAGCGGCTCCGGACGCGCGGGCCTGCGCGCCGCGATGCGCACCACCAGGTCCTCGGTGAGGCGCGGGTTGATCAGCACGTTGCGCAGCACGGCCGGGTTGCTCACGGTGGCCAGGCGCGACAGCACGTCCGGGTCGCGCGTGAGGCGGGCCTGCTGCTTCAGATGGCCCAGCGACTGGCTGGCGGCCTGCGCGTCCGCGCGGGCGGCGGCGTCCGCGTCCAGCTCCTTGCGCGCGGGGCCCTGGGCGAAGAGGTCCGCCACGGCCTCCAGCGACTGCACGTGGGCCATGCGCCGGAGCGCCTCCACGTGGGGGATGTGCTCGGCCTCCTGGTCCAGCGCGGCCAGGAAGTCCGACAGCACGCAGGTGGCGGGGGCCTGCCCGGCGCGGGACAGCGACAGCAGGTGACCGATGAGCTCGTTCGTGTCGAACGGCTCACGCCGGGCCAGCTCGCGCGCGGCGGCCTTGCGGCGCACGGTGGCGCCTCCGCCCAGGGCGTGCAGGTTGCGCGCGAGCACGCGGGCCTCTTCCAACGTGGACATGACGCTTCAGCCTCCCGTGCGGTCCGCGGTGGGTTCGGAGGGGATGGGCTCCAGCGTCACCTCCAGCCGGTGGCCGGTGAGGTCCGCGGGGAACTCCTGGAACAGCACCAGGAAGGGCACCTTGCCGCCCGGAGGCACCGGGAGGGACGCCGCGTCCATGCGCTGGCGGAGCGCGGTGGCGGCCTCGCGCGTGGTGACGGCGTGGAGCTCCTCCGGCGTGGCCAGCGCGCCCGCGAGTCCCTCCGTGGAGCGCACCCGCTGGTCGCCGTCGAAGAGGGCGGCGCGCACGCGCACGGCCGCGGCGGCGCCGGTGCGGTTCTCCGCCTCTCCGCGCACGACGAAGAGCATGCGGCCATCGCGCGTCTCATAGAGGCCGTTGGACACGTCGCTCGCGATGAACGGGCGGGACGCGGGCATCACCAGCGTGCGCAGGCGGTCCGGGGACAGGGTGGAGGGGTCCACCTTGCCGTCGCGCAGGTACATGGCGCCCAGCGCGCCCAGGGCCACCACCAGCGCGGTCGCGATGGCGAGGTTGAGGACCACCCCCGTCAGCTTCCGCGCGCGGCCGGGCATCCGCCGCTGGGGCATGCCCACGTCCTCGATGCGGGCGGAGGGCTTGGCCACGGTGACGGCCGGCCCAGAGCGCATGCTGGCCAGGTCCACCACCTCGCGGCGGGGCGTGGTGATCTTGAACGGGTCGCCGTCGTCGTACGCCGGCACGTCGCTCAGCAGCGAGATGCCGCCGGGCTCCTCCGCGCCCGCTTCGGCGGGCACGTCGCCCAGCAGCGCGGCGCGGCCGGTGTCGGAGGCGACCATCCCCTCCTCACCGGAAGCCCCCGCGCCGGAGAAGTCGAACAGGTCGCCCATCGGCTCCGGACCGACGTGGGTGTCCTCGGGCGCGGCGGACAGGTCCGGGGGCGGAGCCGCCATGTCGATGGACGCGAACGGGTCCTCGCTCTCGAAGCCCGGCGAGGGCACCGACGGCCCCACCGCCGCGGCACCGCTCGGCGAGGGCGCCGCGGCGACGTTCGCGGCATGGCGAAGGGACGCCGCGTCCGGGGCCACCGGAGCGTCGATGGGGAAGTCGAAGAGCGGATCCGGCGCGACGTCCGTCGAACCGGAGGCGGCCAGCCCCGGGGAGGCAACTGGCGCGGCCCCGGGACGTGACGCCCCGGCAGGGACCGAAGCCAGGGGCACGCGCGCGACGGGGGCTCCCGCAGGAGGCATGGTGGCACGCGAGGGTGCAGCGCCCGACGGTGCCCCGGCCAGGGCGGCACCAGCCCCCGGAGGCATGGCGGCACGCCCCGGTGGCGCAGGAGCCACCGCCCCAGGAGGAACCGGGCCCCTGGGCGCCGCGGCCCCCAGAGGCGCGGACTCCGCGGCGAACGCACCCGGGCCGCTCGGAGCCACGGCCACCGGACGGGCCGCACCCGCGTTCCCCACCGCGAACGCCCCGGGAGGAGCAGCCCGGGCCGCGGGAGGCGCGAAGGCCCCCGGAGGCACCGGACGGGGAGCCGCTACCGGAGGAGCCGCCACGGCCGGCCGGGGAGCGGCCACCGGAGCGCTCGGCGCCGGCCCGTCCAGCATGAAGTCCGCGAACGGGTCATCCAGGTCCGGCAGGGCCGGGTTCGGAGGCGGAGGCGGCGGGGCTGCCTGACGCCGGGACGCGACGCCCGGAGACGGCGTGGGCGGGTCGAACGGCATCATCGCCCCGGCAGCGCCCGGCGCGACAGGGGCCCGGACGGGGGCCGCTTGCGGGGCATCCACGTCGATGTCCACATCCACGTCACCCCAGGACTGGACCTGGGACTTCACCGCGGGGGCGCCGGGCGCGTAGTACGCGGCCCCCGGCCGGGTGACCTCCCCGGTGGGCTCCGGGGCGTCTCCGAACGCCTGGAACGGGTCCGCCTGCCCTGCCGGAGGGCCAGGGGGCGGGGGGGCGCTCAGGGCCGGCGCGGGCTCACGCGCCACCCGAAAGGTGTTCTGACATTTGGTGCAGCGGACCTTGACCCCTTTTTCCGTCACCTTCTCGTCGGGGATCTTGAACCGCGTCTGGCACTGTTCGCACTGGACGATCATGGGGTCGGGTCGGGGGGACTTGGAGCATAGGCCCACCCGTCAACCACGGCGAGTCGGGCCCGGGTAACTTGCTCGCTTCCAACCCCTTTGATACGAGGTTCGCCCCTTTGGAAATCAAGAAGTAAACCAGTAAATGCCAAGGCGCAGCCGGGGTCGGAGACGACAGACATGAGCGAGGCCGAGCAAGCAAACGCTCCCAGCAACACCAAGGAGCCGAAGATCATCAAGCGCTACACGAACCGGAAGCTCTACGACACCGTGGAGAGCCGGTACGTCACGCTCGATGAGATCGCCGCGATGATCAAGGAGGGCACCGAGGTGCGGATTGTCGACAACCGCACGAAGGAAGACCTGACCTCCGTCACCCTCGCGCAGATCATCTTCGAGGAGGAGAAGAAGAAGAACCAGATGCCGCTGTCGGTGCTGCGGGAGATCATCCGCCACCCCGGCGAGTCCATCTCCGGGTTCATCCAGAAGGAGGTCTCGCCGCGCGTGGCCTCCATCCGCGAGGAGGCCGAGCAGCGGCTGGACAAGCTGCTGCGCCGCGAGGACGGCAGCCCGCAGGAGGCCCCCTCCGAGGAGGCCCCCGCCGCCGCCGCCGCACCCGCGCCGCAGTCCGCCGAAGGCAACGCCGCGAACCTCAACCCGGCGGAGCTGCTCAAGGCCAGCCAGCGCGCTTTCGAGGACTTCCAGCGCCGCATCGACGAGCGCGTGAAGCAGGTCGTGGAGAACCTCACCGGCAACCTCCCCGCCCTGGGCCGCGACATGCAGGCGCTCTCGCAGCGGCTGGAGGAGCTGGAGAAGAAGCTCGACGCCGTGGAGAAGGGCGACAAGAAGGACCCGAGCGCGTCCTGAAGCACCCGTGCCTGAACGCCGTGGCGCCCGTGAGGAAGCGGGCGTAAGGCGCTTCAGGCCACCTTCGGCCGGGTCCGCTTCCGCTTCGCCGGAGGGGCCCCGCCGTCAATCTCCGCCGCGATGGCCGCGAGCATCCGCGCCCCCGGGCTCTGGGGTGCGTACTCCCAGATGGTCTTCCCGTGGCTCTGCGCCTCGTCCACCTTGACGCTGTAGCCCAGCGGCGTGGCGGCGAGCGCGTCCGGGAAGTACGCCCGCAGGCGCTCCAGGATGGCCGTGGCCAGCGCCGTCTTGCGGTACAGCGTGGGCACCACCCGGGTGACGCGCAGATCCGAGCGCCCTTCCGCCTCGCCCACCTGGCGCACCGTCTCCGCCAGCTCCGCGCACCCGTCCAGCGCCAGGTACGTCAGCGCCACCGGCACCACCACTTCCGTGGCCGCCACCAGGATGTTGCGCGTGGTGAGCCCCATGGACGGAGGCGCGTCGAACAGCACCATGTCGTAGCCTGCGGCTTCCGCCTCCCGCATGCGGTCCGCCAGCCGGTGCGCGCGCCGGGGGTCCTGCGCCACCACCACCGGGAAGTCCGCCATCTCCTTGTACGCGGGCACCACGTCCAGCCCGCTCACGCCCGTGGGGCGCACCACGGAAGCGAGGGACACCTCCGCGTCGGTGAGCAGATGGAAGACGTTGCGCGGCAGCGTGCGCACGTCCAGCCCCAGTGACTTGCCCGCGTGGCCCTGCGTGTCCAGGTCCACCAGCAGCACGCGGCGGCGCTGCTCCAGCGCGAGCCACGCGGCGGTGTTCACCGCGAGCGTCGTCTTGCAGGTGCCGCCCTTCTCGTTGATGAACGCAATGCGCCGCATGGCCGTGAGGGCTTGCCGCGCCCTACCCCTTCTTCTTCGAGGAAGCGTTCGACACCAGCGTGTCCACCTTGCCCTCGACGGACGCGAGCAGCCGCTCCAGGTCGTCCACCTTCGAGCGCAGCTGCTCCAGGTCCCCCGTGGACGGCAGGTTCATGGCGGACAGCGCCGTGCGCAGCGCGGTGTCCAGCGTCCCCTTCGCCGCGAGCGAGCGGGACACCAGCGTCTGCACCGCCGCCACGAACTTCTCGTTGGAGAGCAGCTGCTGCGCGAGCTTGCCCACGCGCTCCTCGCCCGTCTCCACGAGCTTCTTCATCACCGGGTTGTTCTTGAGCATGGTCTTGGAACCGTTCAGGTCCGGCCCACCGCGGACACGGCATCTCGGCCGTCGGGACAGGCGGGACGTCAGGAAGAGGACGCCGCACTCTGGGAGGGGCCAACGCGACGTGTCAAGCAGGGCAACATTGGGGATTTCCGCTCGTGGACTCTCGTTGACTCTCCGGGAGCCCATCCCTACGGTTCGCGCGCCCTCTATGGCCGGACTGCTCGACAAACGCCTGTGGATCGTCTCTGGCAAGGGGGGCGTGGGGAAGACGACCATCGCCGCCGCCCTGGCCCTCGCCTCCGTGCGCGCTGGCCGGCGCACCCTGGTGTGTGAAGTGAACACCCAGGAGCGCGTCAGCCGCATCCTGGAGCTGCCCGAAGCGGGCCCGGAGGTGAAGCTGCTGGAAGAGAACCTCTGGGCGGTGGACGTGCGCCCCCAGGAGGCCATGCGCGAGTACGGCCTGATGGTCCTGCGCTTCGAGACCCTCTACAAGACGGTCTTCGAGAACCGGCTGGTGCGCTACTTCCTGCGCTTCATCCCGTCGCTCCAGGAGCTGGTGCTGCTGGGGAAGATCCTCTTCCACCTCCAGGAGAAGCTGCCGGACGGCCGCTGGAAGTACGACACGCTGGTGCTGGACGCGCCCGCCACCGGCCACGCCATCTCCTTCCTGAGCGTGCCGCAGGTGCTCCTGCAGACGGTGCCGCCGGGGCCCATGACGCGCGAGGCGCTGAAGATGCGCGACCTCCTGGTGGACCCCTCCGTCACCGCCGCGGTGCTGGTGGCGCTGCCGGAGGAGATGCCGGTGAACGAGGCGCTGGAGCTGCACGGCGCGCTGCGAGACAGGGTGCACATCCGCACGCACGCGGCGGTGCTCAACCAGGCCTTCCCCCAGCGCTTCACGGAGGCGGACCTGGAGGCGCTCGCGGGCCACCCGGAGCTCATGCGCGTGGCCCAGGCGCACCATGACCGCGCGTCGCAGGCGGTGCTCGCGGGCACGAAGCTGGAGCGCAACCTCCACGCGCCGGTGTACACGGTGCCCAGGTTGTTCGTGCCGCGCTTCGGACGGGACGCGGTGGAGACGGTGATGGGGCACCTGAACGCGATGGTGACGGGAGGCACGGGAGCATGACAGCGCTGCAAGCGGCGCTCGCGAACAAGCGCGTGCTCATCTGCGTGGGCTCCGGCGGCGTGGGCAAGACGACGGTGGCGGCGACGCTCGCGCTGCGCGCGGCGGTGGATGGCCGGCCCAGCATCGTGTGCACCATCGACCCGGCGAAGCGCCTGGCCAACTCCCTGGGCCTGTCCGGCCTGGGCAACACGGAGGCGGAGGTCTCCGCGTCCGTGCTGGAGCCCCTGGGCGTGAAGCCCAAGGCGGCCCTGCACGCGATGATGCTGGACATGAAGGCCACCTGGGACGACCTCATCACCCGCGTGGCCCCGCCGGAGCAGCGCGAGCGCATCTTCGCCAACCGCTTCTACCAGTCCCTCTCCACGGCCCTGGCGGGCAGCCAGGAATACATCGCCATGGAGAAGGTCTGGGACCTGCGCCGCCGCAAGGACTATGAGCTGGTGGTGCTGGACACGCCGCCCACCGCGCACGCGCTGGACTTCCTGGACGCGCCCAACCGGGTGCTGGACTTCCTGGACAACGAAGCGGCCAAGTGGCTGCTCACGCCCGCGCTGAAGGCGGGCAAGGTGGGCCTGTCCCTCTTCAACCTGGGCGGCAGCTACGTGACGCGCGCGCTGTCGCGCTTCACCGGCACGGAGATGCTCCAGGAGCTGTCCTCCTTCATGCTGACGCTCTCCTCCATGAACGAGGGCTTCCGCGAGCGCGCCCGCGGCGTGCGCGAGCTCTTGGAGGACAAGACGACGGGCTTCGTGCTGGTGACGAGCCCCAACCCGGAGCGGCTGGACGAGGCCATCCACTTCCACAAGCTGCTCCAGCAGAACCGCATGGAGATGACGGCCATCGTGGTGAACCGCGTGCACCCGCTGCCCACCCAGGAGCAGTGGGCGGACGCGGCCACGCTGACGCCCACCCGGCGCGCGAAGGTGGAGGAGACGCTGCGCGAGCTCCAGGTGCTGGCGCAGCAGGACCTGGAGGGCATGGCGCAGCTGCGCGAGGCCTGTCCGGGCACGCCCCTCATCCAGGTGCCGCGCTTCGGGCTGGACGTGCACGACCTCACCGCGCTGTGGGGCACCGGCCGCTACCTCCTGGGCGACGACGTCCTCGCCTGAGCGCCCTCCCCCACTCCGCGTGACGCGCCGGAAGGCTTGGAGCCGCCGGGCATTTCCGGCGCGAAGGGGCGTTCACGCCGGGCGACAGGGCACCCGGGGCCTTCCCGCATTAGACTGGCGGGCTCCGGAAGCACCGCGGAAGAGCGCTTCGGGAACCTGGCGGGTCTCCGGGGTGTCGATGTCCGGGGCCGCACCGGATGGGAGTGAGCTGCATGCACGGCAGGAAGCGGATGGAGGCAACCGGAGTCGCCCGGCGGTGGCTGTGGGTGGGCGTGTTGGGCCTGGGCCTGACGCTCACGGGCTGCCGCACCACGGGCGGGGCGGCGAAGCCGGACGCCACGGCCAACAAGCAGGTCGTGGAGTTCGACCCCGTCACGGTGACGGCGGACCTGGAGCTGGACAAGCTCAACGACGAGGAGCTCTTCGCGGGCGGCACCTCCGCCTTCGCCGCCAACGACTTCAAGCAGGCGGCGCGCTACTTCGGCCGGCTCGCGGACTTCCACCCCAACAGCCCGCACCGCCGGCAGGCCCTCTACAACGCGGGCCTCGCACACCAGCGCCTCAAGGAGTGGGACGACGCCTACGGGCGCTTCTCCGAGCTGGCGGAGCCGCAGAAGGGCCAGGGCGACGCGCTGGACGCGTCCTTCCGCGTGGCGGAGACGCTCTACCACCTGGAGCGCTACGAGGAGGCGGTGAAGCTCCTGACGACGCTGGCCGCGCGCGCGGACCTGCCCGCGGGCCGCCGCATCGAGGCCCAGGTGCAGCAGGGCATCTGCCAGGTGGAGGCCGGCCGCACCGACGACGCGGAAGGGACGCTGCGCAAGGCGCTGGCCGCGTATGACGCCCTGCCGGACAAGGCGGAGGTGGAGGACTACTTCCCCGCGCAGGCGCACTTCTTCGTGGGGGAGATCTACCGGCTTCACTACGAAGCCGTGAAGCTGGAGGCCAGCCGGGGCAGCGACGGGCTGGCGCAGGACCTCAACTACAAGGCGGAGCTGCTGCTGTCCGCGCAGGGCCACTACCTGCGCGCCATCCGCGTGGGCAACGGCTACTGGGCCACCGCCGCAGGCGCGCAGATTGGCGCCCTGTACGAAAACCTCCACGAGCACATGGTGAACTCGCCCACGCCCCCGGAGCTCAACGCCGAGGAGGCGGAGGTCTACCGCCAGGAGCTGCGCAAGAAGATCCGCGTGCTGCTCACCAAGTCCATCAACATCTACGAACGCACGCTGGAGGCCGCCGAGCGCATCGGTTCGCAGAACGCCTTCGTGGACCGCACCCGCCTGAGCCTGGAGAAGGTGAAGTCGCTCCTGCTCGCGGACGCGGACGCGGACACGGAGTCGGAAGGGGTCTCCGTGCCCATGCCCGCCTCCAACGCGGGCGCGAAGCACCGCTAGCGCCCGCCGCCGGCCATGGAACCGCTCTTCACCCCGGAGCAGCTCGCCGACATCCACGCCTACCACCAGCCCTATTACATCCGGGCGGCGGTGGACCCGCTGGTGCGGCTGGCCCTGTCGGCGCTCATCCTGGCCGTGCTCGTGCGGCCCGTGTACCGGGGAGCGACGGCCGCCGCGGCAGTGATGGAGCGCAGGTTTGGCGGAAGGCTGCGCAAGGCCCCGGTGAGCCGCGCCTTCTTCAGCGCCATGGACCGGCTGTGGGGCGAGCCCGGCTGGGGGGCCGCGCTCCTCTTCGCGCTCTTCATCGACCTGGCTACCCAGCTGCTCTACGCCCCCGCGACCGTGTACTTCTTCTACGTGCTGGAGCACCGGCACGGCCTGTCCAACGACACGCCCGCGACCTTCGCGTGGATGTGGTTCAAGGGCACCCTCGTGGGCGCCATCGCCCTGACGGCGCTCGTGGTCGGCCTGTATGGCCTGGCCCGCCGCGTGCGCCGGTGGTGGCTGGTGCTGGGCGTGCCCGTGGCCCTGCTGATGCTGGTGGCCTCCGCCCTGGACCCGTACCGCGCCCGCCTCTACTACGACCAGACGCCCTTGCAGGAAGGGCCGCTGCGCTCGCGCATCACAGAGCTCATGCGCAAGGCGGACATCACCTTCTCCGACGTGGTGGTGGAGAAGACGTCCGTGCAGTCCAAGCGCATCCAGGCGTACTTCGCCGGCCAGGGCCCCACGCGCACCATCGTCCTCAACGACGTCATCCTGAGTGAGCTCGCGGAGGACGAGATCCTGGCCGCGGTGGCGCATGAGGCCGGCCACGTGAACGAGCCCCGCTGGCCCGGCCGCATCGCCTCCTCGCTCGCGGTGCTGGCCCTGCTCTTCCTCATCGACCAACTGCTGCGCCTGTCCGCCCGCCGGGGCTGGTGGGGCGTCCAGCGCTCGGGCGACATCCGCACCCTGCCGCTCGTCTCGCTGGTGGTGTTCCTCCTCATCACGCTCGCGGCCCCCGTGTCCGGGGCGCTCTCCCGCGAGCGCGAGCGAGAGGCGGACCGCTACGGCCTGAACCTCACCGGCGACCCTGGCGCCTTCCGCCGCATGCTGGTGAAGGCCGCCCGGGTGAACAAGATGGACCCCGAGCCTCCCCGCTGGGTCGTGCTCAAGGGCATGAGCCATCCCCCCATCGGGGAACGGCTCACCGCGCTCGACACGCCCTGAACATGTTTCAAGAAGCCGCCGGTGGATGGGCCTCCACGCCATTCCCCCTCGCCATCCAGGCCCACCCTCCGGCGACCGCCTCCGGACTGCTCCCCAACCGTCCGGCGGCACAGCCGTCTTGAAACGTCTCTCCCTTCAACCCCTCACGTCGGCGGAGCGCCCTCCTTCAGCTTCTCCACCGCCACCAGGGTGATGGCCTTCACCAGGGCCTTCGCGCGGCGTCCCGCGGACGTCTCGCCATGCGGATCCACCTCCACCGCGTTGGCGATGTCCGTGAAGCCCTGCCGCTCGCCCCGGCGCAGGTGCAGCTCGCCCCGGCCCGTCAGCGCCACGGGGTTGCGCGGGTCTCCGGTCAGCGCGTGCGTGTACTCGGTGAGCGCGTCCTCCACCCTGCCGAGCTTCTGGTACACCGTGCCCAGCGCCGCGTGCGCCGCGGAGTCCTTCGGGTTCCCCTCCACGAGCCCCTCGAAGAGGATGCGCGCCTCCTCCAGCCGGCCCGCCGCCGCCAGGTCGCAGCCCACCTGCGCGATGGCCTTCGCCTCCTCGAAGGTCATCCCCTCCACCTCCGCCCAGGTGGTCTCCCCCCGCGCGAACGCCTTCAGCCTGCGCGCCGTTCCGGTCTCCATCGTCAGTCCCTCGCCGCCTTCGTGCTTGATGATGCGTCCCATGGCGGCCCTCACGCGCTGCGCAGGTTGGAGATGGCCGTCTTCGCCATCTCGTTGAACTTCGACGACATGTTGCTCATCAGGTCGAACATGGCCTTGCGCTTCTCCATCAGCGTCTGAAGCCGCAGCTCCAGCTCCTTCATGCTCGTGTCCAGCTTCGCGCCGCGCGCCTTGTCCGAGTCGCTGTTGCCCAACGTGGCGCGCTCCTCGCGGGCGCTGGCCATCTCGTTCATCACGTCCAGCAGCTCTTCGTCGGTGTCCTCGGTGATGCCCATGAGCAGGGCCTGCACCTTCTGCTCGATGCTCAGGTTCGGGTTGTCCACGATGTCGCGCGCCCGCGAGCCGCCCGTGCTCCGGCCGCCGCCGCTCGACGGCTTCGGCACCGAGTCCAGCGCCGCGTCCAGGTCCTGCCAGCTGGTGATGCCGTCCCGGCCGCCGCCCGCCGCCATCTCCAGGCGGTGCCAGTACTCCGGGTGGTCCGTGAAGAACTGCGCGGCGCGCTTGAGCGTGGAGGACGCCGCCGGGCTGTCCAGCACCGCCTCCAGGTCCGCCATCGTCAGCTTGCCGTCCTTCGTCCCCTTCGCCGTGTCGAAGGTGTCCCAGTTCTCGTCCAGCACCTGGAGCGCCTCGGCGTACTCCTTGAGGTCCGGATCCACCGCCCCCGAGCCCCCGCTGCCCCCCGGC
>NZ_RAVY01000202.1:0-17526 GCF_003611625.1 Corallococcus sp. CA054B | reverse complement strand
CCCCTCCCGCGCAGGCGTCCGCGCCATCCGTGCAGGAACCGGAGACCCACCTGTCGCCAGAGGTGTTCCTCGACGAGGTACTGAAGACGAAGGGGCCCGTTCAGCCGGAGCTCCGGAACCGTGAGCGCCGGGTGCGGCCCGAAACGCGCGTGCGGCTGGTGCAGGCCCTGCGCGCGGACCACCCCACGCCGCAGGCCCGCCGTGACGCCGTGCTCGCGGAGCTGACCGCGTCCGGCGACAGCACGGAGCCGTGGACCCGGGATGCCCGCGCCGCGCGGGACACGTGGCACGCGCGCATCAGCCAGGACGTGCAACCCGTCCAGGCGGAGCCGCCCCACTGCTACGCCGCGGGCTGCGTGACGCGCGTCACCTTCCCGGACGAGGCGTCCTTCCGCGACGCCCGGGAACGCACGTCCCTCCTGTCCCCCAGCGCCCGGGGCGCCCACCTCCAGCTCCCGCCCGAGCGCCTTGCCTCGGGCGAGGTGCGCGTCCCGTGGCTCGTCCTGCGCCCGGACCGCTCCTAGCCCCCGCCTTCACCCGCAGCACCCACCCAAGGAGTCCCCCATGTTGAAGCATGCCCTGCTCGCCACTGGCGCCGTCGTCCTGCTCGCCGGCTGCGGTACCGAGGAAGCCCCCACCCCGGAGGCCCAGGCCCCCGTCACCCAGGAGTCGGAGCTGCTCGCCGTCTGTGAGGACACGGAGGAACTGGCGGAGGTGGCCGAGCACGCCTGCATCCACGCCGAATACGGCCCCTTCGAGTCCGTCACCGCCGCCCTCTATGGCGGCCCGTCCTTCGTGGACGTGAGCGTGGGGCACACCGCGTACAACGTCACCCTGCCGGCCATCAGCTACCGCCAGTGGACGCTGGGCTACGCGGGCTCCGTCATCTTCACCCCGGAAGAGTCCACCGAGTACGCCGTCCTCACCTCCGGCTACCGCGCCGTCCGCGTCTTCAACGCGGCCACGAACGAGGAGGTCGGCCTCGAGTGCCGCTACCACGTCCCGCAGGAGGTCTGCGGCAACCTGCGCACCGCCGTCACGGCCGACCTGGAGGGCGGCGTGGACTACCGCCTGGACTTCGCGGCCGTCGTTCCCCAGCCCGCCACGTTCCTCCTCCTCATCGAGGAGACGGGCCACGACCACCACGAGGAGTAGGCCCGCGTGAGTGAAGGCCCGTGGACACCTCCAAGGTCCACGGGCCTTCTCAACATCCGAAAACTTCTGTATCCGAGTTGCATCTACAACAAGACTCCAGATGAGGCAGCCCCATGCGCACCCCGTTTCCAGCCCTCCTCCTGGCCGGCGGCCTCGCGGTCCTGACCGCCTGCGGCGGAGACGACGCACCGCCCGGCACGCCCCACGAGCAGGGCGACCCATGCGACCCCAACGGCCACATCCACCGCGAGCCTGAGGGCGACTGGTGCCACTGCAACCGGGGCTACGTGGCCAGCGAAGAGGGCCTGTCGTGCGTGGCGGACCCGGGCTACGTGCCGCGCACGGACTTCGACTTCGGGGACAACGGCGAGCACGCCTGCTGGCACGTCACCAACGGCCCCTTCGCCACCGTCACCGCGTCGCCGGAGCGGCAACCGCGCGTGGATGACTTCCACACGCACTACACCGTCCAGCTGCGCCCGGAGAACGGCCAGTCCGTGGGCACGTTCAGCTTCAAGGCCTGGGCGAGCGGTGACTTCATCCTCTACCTGAGCACGCCCGACGTCGCCGTCACCGTGAAGGAAGGCGAGCGCGTCGTGGAGCCCTTGGGCACCCGGGCCACGGGCGGCTTCTGTGATGGCCTGAAGCATATGGTCGGCTACGAACTGACGGACAAGGTCCAGTACACCGTCACCTTCGGCCCCACCCCGCTCACGACTCTCGGGCTCGTCATCGAACACCTCCAGTGACGGGCTGAATCGCACCAGGCATTATTGCAACAAAGTTGCGTTTACGGCATGAGTGATTCACCGGACGCACCGGCGGCTTCCTGGCCGCCTGGCACCCCGCCGCGCCCGGCATCCCGAAAGGAAACACCCATGTTGAAGATGAAGCGCATCGCGCTGGGCGCGTTGTTGTCGCTCGGCCTGACGGCCTGCGGACCGATGGAGGAGGCACCGGAGTCCTCCTTCGAGGCGCAGGACTCGCAGGAGCTGGAGGCGGGTTGCACGTCGCTGGGCACGGGCATCACCACGCACGCGTGCTCCCACGCCGGCAACCCCACGGACCACGTGTCCGTCACGGCGAGCGCCACGCGCGTCACCAGCGCGCCCGCCATCAGCACGAAGCACAAGGCCTATGACCTGGCGCTGCCGTCCGGCGCCGAGGGCTCCGTGACGTACGTGCCGGCCACCACCGGCTCCTACGCGTTCTACCGGACGCAGAACGTGGCCTTCACCGTCGTCAACGGCGCCACCAGCGCCACGGTGCCCTCCGCGCTGACGCACGCCGTGTCGTCCTCGGGGTGCTCGCTCACGTACGTGTCCGTCTACGACCTGACGGCGGGCACGACGTACATCCTCGCGACGGGCCCGGCGTCCGGCAACGCGCTCACCGTGGTGCCGGAGTTCCTCAACGACACGCGCACGCGCTACTACCAGGACGCGGACGGTGACGGGTACGGCAACAACGCCACGTCCGTCCTCACCGCGTGCACGCCGCCCTCCGGCTACACGACGCAGCGCTTCGACTGCAACGACACGCCGGGCTCCGGCGCCAGCATCCACCCGGGCGCCGCTGAAATCTGTGGCAACGGCATCGACGACAACTGCGACGGGTCGCAGTGCTGACCGCCGTCCCCTGACGCGGGCCTGAACCGGTCCGCTCCCGCGCCGGAGCACCTCACCTCGGAACGGTGCTCCGGCGCGGGCCTTTCGCTGGAGGGCGCTCGATGACGCGCCCCCTTCACGGCCTTTCCCCAACGCGGCGCACCGCTTCCGCCGCGGGCCTGTCTCCCCGCACGAAGGACTCCCCAATGCGTCTCTCCTCCGCCACCTTCCTGTTCGCCACCTGCGCCGCCCTCGCGCTGACCGGCTGCGATGACGACGAGCCCATCGTCACGCCGGACGCGGGCACCTCGACGGACGCGGGCTCCGATGCCGGCACCGGCACTGACGCCGGCACGACCGCGTCCACCGCCACCGTCACCACCTCCCATCCTTCCGAGGGCGAGACGGACGTCTACCCGCTGGAGATGTACCTGGACGCATCCGGAACGACGCCGGTCATCGCCTTCCGCAAGGTGCTGACGCTCACCTTCAGCGAGCCCATGGATCCGTCCATTGCCCAGGTCACGCTGCACGACCGCACGGACACCGCCATCCCCGCCCGCGTCCTCACCGGCGCCTGGTCCGAGGACGCGCGCACGCTCACCGTCACCGTGCCGCGCACCGAGGAGAGCACCCGGCCGCTGGAGGTCTCCACGCACCACGCCCTTGCGCTGGACGCGTTGAAGGACGCGGCCGGACTCGCGCTGTCAGCAGCCACCGTGGGGCTGGGCGGTGACACCGCGCTGGACTTCACCACCAGCGAGCGGGACCCGGAGCTGGAGCACGCGTGCACGCACACGCTCGTCAACACGCCGGAGGCGGTCACCGCGGGCCGCACGCCCTTCGACTTCCCGCCCGACACGCACACCGGCCACGCGCGCTACGACGTCACCCTGCGCCCGGGTGAGGCGGGCTTCGGCGGCTACACGGGCTTCATCTCCGACCCGGAGAACGCCGAGCACGTCACGCTCTACCTGAACCAGGAGGTCCCCACGAAGGTCACCAACGACACGGCGGGGACGGACGTGGCGTCGGTGCTCGCCCCCGCGCGGTTCATCTGCGCCGGCATCACGCACACGCTGACGTTCACGTCGGAGCCGGGGGATCAGATCCACCTGTTCCAGTTCGGCCCCGTGGCCACGGAGCACATCCAGTTCGTGCTGGAGCGCGAATAGCAATCCCACACGGCTCGCGGGCAGGGCGTGCGTCCACCAGGACAAGGTGGGCCGCCCCGCCGGTCAAATGCCGCGTGAAGGGCTGCCCGCTACGGTGACGGTATCTCTCGGATCCGGAGGCCTCCCGCATGCGCCACGCCGCTACCCGAAGGACGCTCGCCCCCTACGAGGAAGTGCAGACGCTGCCCCACTATCTGGTGGGCGAAGCACTGGATGGCGTCCTCTACGTCTCGTCGCCGCCCATCGCGCGCAAGCAGGGCATGACGCCGCTCCTGGGACGCGCGCCGGAGGGCTGGTGGTGGACCTCCGAGCCCCGGCTGCTGTTGGGCGAGGACGTGCTCGTCCCGGACCTGGCGGGCTGGATGAGCGGACGGCCGCCGACCCTGCCCGATGGCTCGTTCATCGACCGCGTGCCGGATTGGATCTGCGAGGTGCTGACGCCCGCCACCGCGAAGCTGGACCTGACCATCAAGCTGCCACGCTACGCCCGCGCGGGCATCCGCAACGCCTGGATCATCAACCCCGTGCACCGCGTGGTGGAGGTGTTCCGCCAGGACCACGAGCGCTGGGCGCTGCTGAACACCTTCGTGAGCGAGGACCGCGTGCGCGCCGAACCCTTCGGCAAGGCGGAGCTGGTGCTGGCGCCGTTCTGGACGCAGGTGTGAATCACGCCGCGGGCTCCCACGCGCCCGTGAACGCGTCGAAGCGACGCACGTTGACGCTCAGCGCCCGGTACACCTGGGTGTCCGTCCCCACGTCCACCGGAGTCCCATCCGCGGGCACCGTCAGCCGGTCGAAGCGCGCGCCGGTGAACCAGCGGTGCGGCTGGGGCTCCAGGACGAAGAGGCCCTCGTCGTCCAGGTCCACCTCGATGGGCACGAAGTCCACGCGCTGGAGCTCCACGGGCGGCGGGAAGTCCATCGCGACGCGGAAGGGCACGCGCACCGAGGCCTGGGTCGCGACGCCCTCCAGGAACAGGGAGCGCCCCTGCATCACGTCCGCCTCCGCGCCCAGGGCGCTCGACGGCGGCTGGAGCAGCAGCGACAGCGACCGCGCCATGCCCGCGATGCCAGGAGAGCGCCCCAACACACGCGCCTGTCCCGCGTCCGCGAGCAGGTCGAAGACCACCTCCCGGTCCCACTCGCCCAGCACGCGCCCCCCGGAGAAGAAGTCCCCTTCGTGCGCGTGCGCGGTGGGCAGCAGCACGTCTCCCAGGCGGCGCAGCAGGGCCTGGGGCTGGAGCGGCGAGGCCTTCTCGAAGAGGTAGATGGGCCCCAGCACCAGGCGCGCGGAGGTGAGCGTCACGCGCCAGCCGGTGTCGGTGGTGAATTCCCCGGCGGTGGTCTCACCGGGCGCGAGCGCCGTGCGCAGGCCCATGCGGAAGGTGATGCTCCGGCCGCCGGTGCCGGACAGGCCGCAGCCCGCCGTGAGCGCTCCGCCCAGCATCCACGTGAAGGCACGACGCGAGTAGCGCTTCATGGCGGGTCCTCCTGGAGGTCCAGGTACACGGTGAGGGTGCCGCGCACGGTGCGGGGGGCACCGGCGGAGAAGTGACGCGTGGCCATCAGGGACGCGGGCGCGTCGGGGCCGCGGAAGTTGGACACGTAGTTGAACTCGGACTCGCGCCAGCGCGCGTCCAGCAGGTTCTCCACGGACAGGCCCAGCTCCACGGCGCGCCAGCGCGCGCGGGCCGCCACGTCGAAGAGGAAGATGGGCTCGCTGTAGCGGTCCAACGGCAGGGGCTTGGGCCCGATGGCGCTGTGCCCCAGCGCCACGCTCCACCCCACCGGCTGCCGGGCCACGGTGGCCGAGCCCCGCCACGACGCGTCCACGCGCCCCAGCACCTGCGGGATGTACGGCAGCACGGCTCCGTCCCACAGCTTCCACGGCGAAGCTCCGGGCAACGGCTGCGTCGCGCGGGCCCACGCGAGGCTCGCCTGCACGTCCAGGTGCTGCTCCCACTGGAAGCGCGCGCTGCCGAACGCGCCCAGCCGCTGCGATGGGCCGATGGGCTGGTTGCGCCCCGTCGTCTCGCTGAACACCAGGTCCTGCGACACGCGCGTGGCGAACACGGCGCTCCGCAGCTCCAGCGTGGAAGGACCGTCCCCCCACCGCCAGCCCAGGCCTGTCTCCCCGGACGTCACCCGCGCGTAGGGCGCGAACTCCGCATCGGACAGGCCGGCCGCGTCGCTGGAGCGCGCCCCCAGGCCCGCGCTGGTCAGCCACGTGAGGCGCGGCGTCAGGCGCACCTCCGCGCTGGCGCGGGGGCTGGCGAAGAAGCCATAGGCCTCCACGGACTCCTCCGGGATGCGCGCCCCCTGTCTGTCTTCGGCAGGCCGGTTCAGGTCCTCCACGCCGAACAGGAACGTGTCCACGCGCACGCCGCCCCGCAGCGTGAGCCACTCCAGCGGCGCGCCGCGCAGGGACAGGTACGCGCCCAGGTTCGTCACGCGCACCTGGTTGTCGAACACGGTGGCGTAGGGCGCGCCGCCCTTGTCGCGCAGGCGCCTCGCGCGGGTGTGCACGTTGTCGTAGCGGGCCACGTAGCCCAGCTCCACCGGCTGCGGCTGGCCCCACCAGGTGAGGCCCGGCGTGTAGCGGCCGCGCAGGCCCACGGTGGTGCCCTGATAGGACTGCTCCGTGTTGTCGCCGCGCTGGGCCTCGCCGATGGGGGGCGTGTCCTGAAGGAAGCCGGTGAAGTTCTCGCGGCTGCGCATCTGCCGGGCGATGGCGAAGGCCTGCTGCACGAAGCGGCCTCCGCGATCCAGCCGGGACGTCAGCTCCACGGAGGCGATGTGGCGCTGGCTCGCGCCGCCCTGGTTCGGGTCGTAGAGACAGAAGAACTGCGAGTCCACGTCCGGCTCACACGGCAGCCGCGCGTCCACGACGTCCGTCTCCCGCACCACGCCCGCGGAGGAATAGCGCGCGCCGTAGCTCGCGCCGAACAGGCGCAGCTTCGTCTCCGGACCCAGGCGCAGCTCCGTCTGGGCCATCAGGCCCACGTTCGCATACGCGCGGTTGGGGCCGAAGCCGTGCCCCTGGCGCAGCAGCACGCCGACGAAGGTGGCGGCGGTGGACTCGGGCGGGCCCCACACCAGGGACAGCCGGCGCGACGCGAAGCTTCCGTAGCTGGCGGACGCGGTGATGCCCCGCCGCTCCAGCCCCAGCTGGTACTCCACGGTGCCCGCCACGCCGAAGTCGCCTTGGGATGGATCATACGGCCCCTCCGTCACGCGCAGGGACCGCACCAGCTCCGGGATGATGAAGTACGTGTCCGCGTAGCCGTGACCGTGGGCGTTGGAGACCTCGTTGAGGGGCACGCCGTCCAGGCGCATCTCCACGTCCTTGCCCTCGCCCGCGTCGAAGCCGCGCAGGTAGACGGTCTCCGCGTGCCCTTCCCCGCCGTGGTTGGCGAGCATCACGCCCGGAGCGAGCAGCATCAGGTCCGTGGCCGAGTTGCGAGGCACGTCCGCCAGCTGCCCCACCGTGATGTGGAAGTCCCCCACCGCGACCGGAGGCGGCGCGGCGGACTGCCCTCGCACCGTGGTGGAGAACGCGGGCGGCTCCGGCTTCGCCGGCTTCGGAGGAGGTGCGGGCTCCTCCACCTCTGCCACAGGGGCCTCCGCCACCGGCTCGAACGTCACCGGCACGTCCACGCGCACCTCCAGCGGCTCCTCACCCTGGTGCGCGGGCTGGAAGCGCCAGCGCAGGGCCGCCGCCATCGCGGCCCGGTCGAACGCGGTGCCCCCGGACTCCTGGACCTCCACCTGGGACACCTCTCCCCCGCTGTCGATGGTCAGCCGCAGCAGCACCCGCACGGCCTCCGTCAACGGCGGGACGTCCGCCGGCATCACGGGCGGCGGCGCCTCCACGGGAACGGGCGGCGTCACGGGCGCTTCGGGCGACGCGCTCAACAGCCAGAGCACCAGCGTCGGGATGAACACGGTCAACGACCTCGGCCTTCGGGGCCCACCCGGCACGGGCAGCCTCTCCAACGGCCGTCCGTGGATATCGCAACCTAGACTTGACTTGCAACATAGTTACAAATACCAACCGGATGCATGAACCGACGAAGCAAGTGGACCCGGGGCCTGCTGCCAGGTGCGTTGGCCCTCATGGCCTCCGGCTGCGGTGACGCCGTGGCGCGGGGCGACGTGCGCGTGTCGCTGAGCGGCGGAGACGGCACGCAGCGCGGCTACGCGGACCACCTCTTCCAGGACGGCTGGTCCGTGCAGTTCACGAAGTACCTGGTGTCCCTGGGCGACTTCACCCTCACCTCCGCGGCCGGCGACGTGCACGCCACGACGGAGCACCTGCTGGTGGACGTGCAGAAGGGGGACGTGCCCCTCACCGGCCTCACGGGCCTGGAGGCCGGGCGCTACGGCGTGGCCTTCCGCGTGAGCCCTCCGGAGGCCCGCACCGTGGCGGGCACGTCCGTGTCCGCGGACGACCTGGCGATGATGCGCGAGCGCGGCTTCAGCTACTTCGTGGAGGGGCGCGCGCAGAACCGCGACCCCACCCTGGGCGTCTACACCTTCCGCATGGGCTTCCCCGTGGACGCGCGGATGGTGGACTGCATCAACGGCGTGGACGGCACCCAGGGCCTCGTCGTGCCGGAGAGCTCCGTGGCGGAGGCGGAGATCACCATCCACGCCGAGCACATGTTCTACGACCGGCTGGGCACCCACCGCGGCGTGCAGCTGCGCTTCGAGGCCATCGCCGCCACCGCGGACTCAAACCACGCCATCACCCCGGAGGGGCTGGCGTCCCAGGACCTGCTCGACCTGCGCGGGCTGGGGGGCGGCGAGCTGCGCGACGCCCAGGGCCCGCCCGTCGTCTACCAGCCCGGCGCCTACGCCCTGCGCACGCTCCAGGAGTTCGTCACCCAGAGCATCGTGGATCAGGCGCACCTCAACGGCGGCGGCGTCTGCACCGTCGCCGCGCCGTAGGGCCTCCCCGTCACCCAGGGAAGGCCCCGACGGGACATCAAGCCTCAGGCCTTGGGCGCTTCCTTCGCGGCGCGCTGCGCTTCGACCTCGCGCCGCACGTCATCCATGTTCAGCGCGCGGACCTGCCGGAGCAGGTCCTCCAGCGCCGCCGCCGGCATCGCGCCCGGCTGCTCGAACAGCAGGATGCCGTCCCGGAACACCATCAGCGTGGGGATGGAGCGGATCTCGAAAGCACCGGACAACTCAGGCTGCGCGTCGGTGTCGATTTTCCCGAACACGACGTCCGCGTGCTTGTTGGAGGTGCTCTCGAAGATGGGCGCGAACGCGCGGCAGGGGCCACACCAGGTCGCCCACCAGTCCAGGATGACGATGCCGCTCTTGCCCACCGTCTCCTTGAAGTTGTCCTTCGTGATTTCGAGCGTCGCCATGAAGTCCTCCTACCGAACGTCCAACAGCTCCACCTCGAACAAGAGGGTGGCGTTGGGGGGAATCACCCCGGCCGCGCCGCGCGAGCCGTAGCCCAGCTCCGGCGGGATGGTGAGCTTGCGGATGCCGCCGACCTTCATGCCCGCGACGCCCTGGTCCCAGCCCTGGATGACCTGGCCCGCGCCCAGGCCGAAGGTGAAGCCCTGACCCCGGTCCCGGCTGCTGTCGAACTTCTTGCCGTCCGTGAGCGTGCCCACGTAGTGCACCGTCACCCGCTTGCCAGCGACCGCTTCCGCCCCGGTCCCGACCTTCACGTCTTCCACTCCCAAGCTCATGCCAGGCTCCTCAAGGCGGAAATCCGCCGTGGAAAGATGCGCACTTTAATGCCGGGCGCAGCCTCCTGCCTCCCTGAATGCCCCGCCCCGGACCGGAATAAAAAAAGTGACGGCGGGGCTCCGGATGATTCCGGACACCCCGCCGTCAGCTCCTGCCATGGAGGCCGTGCCTTCAGGTCAGAACGTGCCACCCACGTTCAGCGTGGTCGTGTAGCTACCACCGCCCGACGGGTCGCCGCCGCCCGGATCGATGTCCGGAGCGAACTGCTTGTCGAACAGGAAGTTGTAGTAGCCACGCAGGTCCGCGGTGAAGTGGCCGAAGTGGCCGCGCACGCCCACGCCCGCCGGGACGTTGCCCACGGTGTCGTCGCTGTAGCCGAGCGCCTCACCGCCGCGGAAGTGGTAGTTGCTGATGCCGATGCCGCCCAGGAGGTACGGCTGCACCGCCGTCGGCGTGATGGCGAGCGTCAGGGCCGCCTGGCCACCGTTGCGCACCAGGTCCGGACCGCTGTCCGCGCCCAAGGAGCCGGCGTCCTTGATGTTGTTCAACGCGCCGGAGTAGCCGACTTCGACACCCAGCACGGACGTCGGCCTGAGCGACGCCGTCACGGCCGCGGAGGGGCCGGGGGCAAGCTGCGGAGCCAGGGCGCCGGTGTAGCCTTCCACACCGCCACCGATGAGGAGCGTCAGGCCCCTCTTGTCGTTCTTGCTCTTCTTCTCCACCTCCAGCGGCTGGATGTTCTCATTGGCTGACGCCGTGGGCGTGTAGGCCGGAGGCGGCGTGGTCACGCCGCTGCCGCCCGTGGCCTCCCCGCCGTACACCGAGCTGTCCTGCTGGCTCATGCCGCCGCTGCTCGCGCCGGACGGAGGCGGAGGCGGAGCGGGAGGCTCCGCCGCGGGAGGCTGCGCCGGGGGAGCCGATTCGAGCGGTTCGCTCTGCGGCGTCGTGGTGCCACTGCCGCCCACGCCAGACTGGTCTACCGGCTCGCAGCGCATCGGCGTGTTCAGGTAGACCACGCCGCTACCACCGGTGCCACTGGAGCCGCTCAGGCCCTGGTCGCTGGTGCCCTGCTGCTTGCTGCTCTTCGAGGACTCATCCAGCGACGACCCGGACGAGCCGCTGCCGCCCGTGCCCTGAAGCGATTCATCCACCGGCGCCTCTTCAATGACGAGGTCCTCCTCCTGGACCGTGTCCCCGGAGGACTGCGCCGACATGTCCTTGTTCTGCTGGTCCTTGGGGACCGCGGCCTGCCCTGGAGGGCAATCCTTCTCCGCCGCACCCGCGCCCGTCCCATACATGAGCGCCGCGATGGCGCCCGCCAGAATCTTCGCTTTCATCCAACCCTCCATCGTCGACTGACTGACATGAAGGTTGTCTTGAGAGGGACATCCGGCAAGCCTTGCTCAGGCCGTCAAAGACAGCTGACCTGCCCGCCTGCCCTCCAGGGGGGAAGGCGTGGTTTCAGAGCCACTTCACGGGGACGGAGGGCTCGAACGCCACCCCGTCCACCGTCAAAGACAGACGTCCATGGACCTCCGTCACGCCTTGCGCAGCCAGGCCGAACCGGTGACGACAGGCAATTGCAATGCGCGCTCGCGGTCCAGGTCCAGGTTGCCGATGTGCAGCGACAGCGGCGCCTGGACCCACTTGTAGATGGACTGGTGGAACAGGCGCACGAAGCGGTCCACGTACCCGCCCAGCCGCTCCGCATCCACCTCCGGGAACATCGCGGTGAGCGCGGTGCGCATCTCCGACGGGGTGAGCTTCTCGCCCGCGTGCAGGTAGAAGCACGCGTCCAGGATGGAGAAGGGCATGAGCTCCTCTTCGCCCACCTGATCATGCGCCAGCTCCGGCCCCGCGGGCTTGGCCAGCACCTTGCGGATGCCCTCGTAGCCGGTGGTCTCCTGCAGGTAGTCCAGGAGGTACATCACCACCGTCTTGGGCACGTTGGCGATGACCGCGAGCGCGCCCATCAGGTCGCCGCCGATGGTGGTGTAGCCCACGGACTTCTCGCTCATGTTGCCCGTCTGCAGGAACAGGCCGCCGCAGGAGTTGCTCCAGTTCCACATGCGCTGGGCGCGGATGCGGGCCTGGATGTTCTGCTCGGTGATGGGGGTGAGCTTCGTTTCGCCCAGCATCGTCTGGGCGGCGGCCTTCTCCCGCTCGAAGGCCTCTTCGATGGAGACCACCTGGAAGGGCACGCCCAGCTCCCGCGCGATGGTCTCCGCCGCGTCGCGCGTCTGCTGACTGGAGTACGGGCTGGGCATGTAGAACGCCTGGATGAGCGAGCCCGGGTTGTCCGGCCGCGCGCGCTTCGCGTACCGGTGCGCGATGAGCAGCGTGAGCAGCGAGTCCCGTCCGCCCGACAGCGCGATGCCGAACAGCTTGAAGGCGCGCGTCTTCTCGAAGTAGTCGCCCACGCCCAGCGACAGCGCGTCCAGGATGTCCTCGCACAGCGCCACGCGCGCGGTGCGGCGGGTGTCCGGCGCGGGCAGGAAGAAGCTGCGGTGCGCGGGCACGGGGTACGCCAGCTTCTGGCGCTCGGTCTTCACCGCCTGCGTGCAGTCCAGCGTGGGCACCTGCCTGCCACCGGCCGTGACCCAGTCCTCGCGGTCCACGCGCCAGGTGGTGTTCTCCGTGCGCAGGCGCAGCGTGCGGTCCAGGTCCACCACGGCGGAGGTGAAGCCCTGCTGGAAGCGCGGCGTCTCCAGCACGGGGCGGCCGTTCTGGTTGATGAAGCCGCCGCCGTCGAAGATGAGGCCGTCGTTGCTGCCCACCGCGTTCGCGTAGGCGATGGTCACCTGGTGGTCGGACGCGCGCGTGGCGATGAGCTCGCGGCGCGTCTCCCAGAAGCCCAGCCGGAAGGGGGACGCGGACAGGTTCACCACCAGCTCGCCGCCGGAGTACGCGCGCCGGCGCATGGGGCCATCCGCGCTCCAGATGTCCTCGCAGACCTCCGGCGCCAGGGTGCCGAAGTCGAACTGGAAGAGGTAGTCGCCCAGCGGCACGCCCCGGTGGCTCTCCGCCATGCCCGGCTGGCCGTGACCAAACGTCCGGCCTTCATAGAAGACGTTGTACGTGGGCAGCTTCTCCTTCGGCACCAGGCCCAGCACCTTGCCGCCCGCCACCACCGCCGCGCAGTTGAGGCGCACGCCCTGGTGCGCCACGCCCACGCCCAGGATGCTCACCAGCGGCAGCGCCGCGGTCTCCTTCGCGAAGCGCTCGAGCTCCGGCCACTGGTGGTCGATGAAGCCCTGCCACTGGACCAGGTCCTCCGCGGGGTAGCCGGCAATCACCTGCTCGGGGAAGACGCCCAACGTGACGTCCTCCGCCGCCATCTTCCTCGCCAGGTCCAGCACCCGGTCGGTGTTGGCCTGGAAGGCGCCCACGGTGGTGTTGACGCTGGCGATGCCAATCTTCACGAGCCGCATGGTGCGTCGCTCTCCCTCAAGAAGGCGTGAGGCCCCGAGCAATGCGCGCATGGGGGGGCCAGGGCAAGCGGATGATGCGGCCCCAGGCTCCGGTGCGTTCAGTTCCCCGGCATGGAGGGCGGGAAGCTAGGGGCTGTCCCTGATCTCCGGCCCGAAAATCAACCTGGTGGATCAAACACCGGCGTTGGACCCGGCCTTGAGGGGCATAGGAGGTTGCCAGCCAGCGTCAGGCATGCTCAACGCTGACTGTGCGCCGACATGAACTGAGCGATGCTGAGTGGAGCCGCATCAAGCCCTTGCTGGGCTCGCGGAGCGGCCCACCCTCGAAGCGAGGGGACCGCGACTTCATCAACGCCGTCATCTGGCGCGTGAAGACTGGGGTGCAATGGCGGGACCTTCCGGAGCGATTCGGCCACTGGAAGACCGTCTACAACCGCTTCCACCGCTGGGCGCAAGCCGGGCGCTGGGAAGCCATCTTCAAGGCCCTGCGACTTCCGGTGGATGAGCTCGGCTCGCTGGCAGACGCTTCCGTCGTCCGGGCGCATCAGGACGCCGCGGGCGGAAAAGGGGGGTCCGAAGAAATGCTCTGGGGCGTTCTCGAGGAGGTTTTTCAACGAAGGTTCACGCCGTCACAACGACGGGCGGTAAGCCGCTCCACCTCGCGCTGACGCCCGGCCAGCAGCATGAGTCCACGATGGCCGAGGAACTGCTGGTGCACGCTGAGGGCGACGCCTTCATCGCGGACACCGGTTATGACGCCGAGCGCATTCGCGCCAACGCCCAGAAGGTGGGGATGAAGCCCGTCATCCATCCCCATCCCAGCCGCAAGCAGCCTCCATCTCTGGACCGCACCCTCTATCGGCTTCGCTACCGGGTGGAGTGCTTCTTCCACGACCTCAAATGCTTTCGCGCCGCTGCCACCCGTTACGACAAGACAGCGACCTGCTACCTCGCCGTCCTGCACGTCGCCTCCATGCTTCTCTGGCTGCGTTAATCAGGGACAGCCCCTAGTTCAGCGGTCCGCTGGGGCGCACCGGCTGCAGCTGGCTCAAGAGGTCGCTCACGTCCACCAGCACCTGCTCCAGGCGGCGCCGCACGTCCAGCTCGCCCAGGAGCTCCTGCCGCCGTCCGGGCTCCGGCACCAGCGCGGACGCCACCACGTCCGCCAGCATGCCCCCACCGGCGCGGGCGGCCACCGGCAGCAGGCTCTCCGCGAACGAGGGCGGCACCCGGCCCGCCAGCTCGAAGACGGCCTGGCGCAGCTGCTCCTCCTCCGGTCCGGTGTAGGGAGGATCCGCCAGCACCTGGGCGCGCACCTGGCGGTAGAGCGTGTCCGGCGACAGCTCCTTCACCATCCGGACGCGGCTGACGCCCTGCAGGAGGATGTTGTAGCGCCCGTCCTCCACCTGCTCGTCCCAGACGATGACGCCCGCGCACATCAGGGATTGCAGGGGCGGACGGCCCTCGTAGTTGCCCTCCCAGCCCGGCTCCAGCTGGCCCAGGGCCAGCACCCGGTCCGTGGCGAGGGCGTCCTTCACCAGCGCCCGGTAGCGCGGCTCGAAGATGTGCAGGGGAATCACGGTGTGCGGGAACAGGACCGCCGACGGCAGGGGAAACACCTTCAGCGCACCGGCGGCGCGTTCCACGGTCTCTTGTGCGGTCATGGTCACCCTTCCCCGTGTGTAAGCCCCCGGGGCATGGGGCGCATTCCAATCAGGCAGGCATCCGGGCCCGGGGGCCCGGTGGCAAGGGCCCCGGGTTCCGCTAGGGTGCGCCCCCGAATGTCCTCTACCGAGCCTTCCCCCCAGACCTCCCCGGCCGCCACGGCCGCTGACGCCCCGAAGCTGTCCTGGTACCGCCGGATGTACCTGCGCGTGGAGGCCGCCGCCTCCACCCCGCACGCGCTCGCCACGATGATGGCGGTGTCGGTGGTGGATGGTTCCGTCTTCCCCATCCCGCCCTTCGCGGTGCTGGTCCCCATGGTGCTCGCCCAGCCGAAGAAGTGGGTGCGCTACTGCCTGCTGGGCACGCTGGCGAGCCTGGTGGGCGGCCTCATCGGCTACGGGCTGGGGGCGTTCGTGGGCGAGGGCATCACCCAGCTCCTGCACATCGACCTGGACGTGCGCGTGGACCGCTTCGGCGTGTCCGGCACGGTGGGCGAGCTGCTGGGGCGCAACTTCTGGGTGCTGGCGCTGCTGTGCTCCATCCTGCCCACGCCGTTCAAGATCGTCGCCATTGGCAGCGGCCTGGTGTCGGTGCCGCTGGAGCAGTTCCTGGTGGCGTCCGTCATCGGCCGCTCGGTGCGCTTCTTCCTGGTGGGCAGCGTGGTGCGCTTCTTCGGCCCCACCGCCCGCAAGTGGCTGCGCGTCTGACGCACGCCTAACCGCGGCGCGTGCCGCCCACCGCGCCGCGCGCCGCCACCTTCGGGGAGCTGCCCTCCAGCATCTCCTCCACCGTGGACAGCAGCACGTCCGGGCGCACCGGCTTCTCCAGCACCCGCTGGGCCACCGTCTCCAAGAACGCTCTCGCCTCCGGCGATGACGCTCCGCCGGAGATGAACACCACCCGCGACGCCAGCTCGGGCGCCTCCTGCTGGAGCCGCCGGTACACCGCGATGCCGTCCATGCCCGGCATCTGGAGGTCGCACAGCACCACGTCGAAGGACTCGCCCGCGGACACCCTCGCCAGCGCGTCCTCGCCGCGCGTGACGGTGACGACCTCGTGGCCAGGCTCCAGCAGCAGGCGCATGGACTGCGCCAGCCGTGGCTCGTCGTCCACGATGAGCACCCGCCCGCGCCGCCCGGAGGCCGCCGTCTCCTGCGCCTCCGAGACGGGCTCCACCGCGTGCAGCGGCACCAGGCTCCCCGCGCTCTGCACGGGCGCGGGCGGCAGGAGCAGCGTGAAGGTGGCGCCCTGGCCCGGCACGCTGCGCACGCGCAGGTCGCCTCCGTGCGTGCGGACGATCTGCTGACAGATGGCGAGCCCCAGGCCGGTGCCCTCGTCGCTCCCCTTGGTGGTGAAGAACGGGTCGAAGATGCGCGGCAGCACGTCCGGCGGGATGCCGCCGCCCGTGTCCTCCACCTCCACGCGCGCGTGGCCGGACGGGTCCGTGCCGGTGCGCACGCGCACCTCGTGGCGGCCGGGGTCCCCTTCCGGGATGGCCTGCAGCGCGTTCACCAGCAGGTTGAGCAGCACCTGGCCCAGCCGCGCCTCGCTGCCCAGCACGCGCGGCACCGGCCCGAAGTCCTCCACCAGCCGCGCGCGCGCGCGCAGGGCGTGCAGCACCACGCGCACCGCGGGCGGCACCAGCGCGTTCAGGTCCACCAGTGCGCGCTCCGGGGCGTCCTCGCGGCTGAACACCTGCAGGTCCCGGACGATGAGGCGGATGCGCTCCGCGCCCTCCTGGGCCCCGCGCACGCTGGAGAGCGCGTCGCGCACGCCCGCCGGAGCCTGTGCCCCTTCCGCCGCGAGGCTCCTGCGCGCGGCCTCCAGGTTCAGCGCCAGGTAGGCCAGCGGGTTGTTGATTTCATGGCCCACGCCCGCGGCCAGCGTGCCCACGGCCGCCACGCGCTCGGCGGCCACCAGCCGCGCCTGCAGCTCCTTCGTCGCGGTGACGTCGCGGTGGGTCGCCACGAAGTGCGTCACGGCCTGGCCGTTGGCGCGCACCGGGGACAGCTGCATCTCGCTCCACACCCGCGTGCCGTCCGGCCGCGTCAGCGCCACCTCCGCGCGCAGCGAGCGCTCCTCGCGCAGCGCCTCCAGCAGCCGCTGCCGGTCCCCGCCGTCGGCGGACGCCAAGAGCTCCCCGGGCGCCGCGCCGACGAGCTCCTCGCGCCGCCGGCCCACCAGCGCGCACAGGGCCTCGTTGACGAAGACGGTGTGGAGGCCGCCCGACTCGCGCACCTCGCAGATGAGCACGCCTTCGTGCACCGCGCGCACGGTGGTGGCCAAGAGCTCCAGCAGCTCCACCGCCTGGCGGCGCTCCGCGCGCGCCGCCGCGAGCAGGAGGCCCGTCAGCGCGGTGATGCCGATGAAGAGCTGCAGCACCACCAGCCCCCGGTGCGGCAGGTCCACCGTGAAGAACGGGCCCAGCTCCCGCGCCGTGCCGGCGATGGCCGCCAGCGCGATGGAGAGCGAGGCCAGCGCCGCCCCCCGCAGCCCGAAGCTCAGGGCCCCCCAGGCCATCAGCGGGAAGAGCAGGAACGTCATCGCGTGCGCCGCCGCGGAGCCCGGCCGCGGGAAGGCGAAGACGCCCACGCACACCCCCACCGTCAGCGCCGTGAGCAGCAGCGCCTCCCACGAGCGCGCCATGCGCCGGGGCCTGCGCAGGAACAGCACCGGCGTCACCAGCAGCATGCCCAGCAGGTCCGCCATCCACCACAGCCAGCCGGCAGGGCCCCACTGCGCGGCGGGCACCACCCCGCCCAGCACGAGCCCCAGCGTGCCC
>NZ_RAVY01000201.1:0-17549 GCF_003611625.1 Corallococcus sp. CA054B | reverse complement strand
CCCTCCGCGCCCCGGGCGTGCCCCCTTCCTTGGTCTTCCAAGGAGATGGACCGCTGGCATGCCCCCTGCTTACATTCGCGCCAGGTTGGGCAGTCTGGGGCGTCGGGCTGGAGGCGGAAGATGAACGGCGAACAGGAACACGGGCAGGGCAGCACCAGGCACTGGGATCCGGTGTGCGGCAGGCACCTGGAGGCCCCGGAGGGCCATCCCTCGTCGGAGTACAAGAAGCGCCGGTACTTCTTCTGCTCGGAGGGCTGCCGCACCGCCTTCGAGCGTCAGGCGGAGCGCTTCCGCCTCAACGAGCTGGCGCGGGCCGGCGCGCTGATGTCGCCGGGCCGGGTGCGCTGGGGGCTCGCGTAGCGCGGGCTTGAGGCCTCCGGCGTCAGGCGGCCTGACGCACGTCCTTGAGGCGCAGGGACAGCTTGCGCTGGCCGCGGAAGGTGTCGAAGCCGGCCTGGAAGGCCAGGTCCACCGGCCCCTCCACCAGCGACACGCGGTCCGCCATGCCGAAGCCAATGGCGTCCAGCTCCGGGGCGTCCACGAGCGCCAGCTTCAGGTGCCCCGCGCCGGGCGCCCCGGACTTCGCGGGCAGCACGCGAGGCCGGGCCTGCTGGCCGCGCAGCACCAGCACCGGCTCCGGGTTGCCCTGACCGAAGGGCCCCAGCTTCTGCAGCGACTCCACCGCCGTCGCGTCCAGGTCGCCCGGGTTCACCACCGCGTCCACGCGGCAGCGCGGAATCATGTCCTCCGGCGTCAGGCGCTGGAGGGCAATCCTGGCGAAGGCCTCGCGGAAGGCGGGCAGCTGCTTCGCGTCGATGGTGAGGCCGGCGGCGTGCTTGTGCCCGCCGTAGCGCATGAGCAGGTCCGAGCACCCGGTGAGCGCGTCGTACAGGTGGAACGCCTCGATGCTGCGCGCCGAGCCCTTCCCCACCCCGTCCTTCACGCCCACCATCACCGTGGGCCGGTGGTAGCGCTCCACCACGCGCGACGCGACGATGCCGATGACGCCCGGGTGCCAGCCCTCGTCGAAGAGCACCAGCCCGCGCGAGTCCTTGTGCTCCTCCGCCTGCGCCAGCGCCTGCGTGAGGATGCTGCTCTCAATCCCCTGCCGCTCCGCGTTCGCCCGGTCCAACACCTGCGCCAGCGAGCGCGCCGCCTCCACGGAGTCCGCGCAGAGCAGCTGCAGGCCCAGCGACGCGTCATGCAGGCGGCCCGCGGCGTTGATGCGGGGCCCCAGGCGGAAGCCCACCTGCCCCGCGGTGACGCCAGCGTCCGGCTCCAGGCCGGCCACCTCCTTCAGCGCGCGGATGCCGGGACGGCGGCCCTGGGACAGCTCCTGGAGGCCGTGCGCCACGAGGATGCGGTTGGCGCCGGTGAGCGGCACCACGTCCGCCACGGTGGCCAGCGCCACCAGGTCCATCAGCGCCTTGAGGTTGGGCTCCTTGCGCGTGGCGAAGAAGCCGTCGTCGCGCAGCCGCTTGCGCAGGCCCATGCACAGGTTGAAGGCCACGCCCGCGGCGCACAGCACCTTGGTGGGGTACTCGCAGCCGGGCTGATGCGGGTTGAGCACCGCGGTGGCGGGCGGCAGCGTGGGCGGCACCGTGTGGTGGTCCACCACCACGACGTCCAGGCCCAGCTCCTTCGCGCGGGCAATCTCCGCCACGGAGGTGATGCCGCAGTCCAGCGTTACCAAGAGGCGCGTGCCGTCCTGCGCGATGCGCTCCACCGCGCCCAGGTTGAGGCCGTAGCCCTCGTCCAGCCGGTGCGGGATGTACGTGGCGGGGGCCACGCCCAGCTCCTTGAGGAACAGGTACATGAGCGACGTGGAGGACACGCCGTCCACGTCGTAGTCCCCGTAGAGCGTCACCTTCTCCTTGAGCCGCACCGCGCGCAGCACGCGCTCCACCGCGGGGCCCATGCCCTTCATCCGGAACGGGTCCGGCAGGTCCGCCAACCGGTCCGACAGGAAGGCCGACGCCGCCTCCGGCGTCCGGTAGCCACGGTGGAGCAACACCCTCGCCGCCAACGGGTGCAGCGACAGCTCACCCGCGAGCGAACCCACCTCCTGCTCGACGACATCTGGAAGCAACCACCGCATGGCGAAGGACAGTACCTCAGACGTCCGACCAAGGCAGTCCAACCCGCCCACTCACACCACCCTCCTGTACGCATGTTCAGACGTGCGCTCGGCTGCCTCCCTGCCTCCAACCTGCACGGCGGGTACGCGGTGCCCAGCTTGAGTGCACACCCGTGGACAGGGAGGTCCGCATGCTTCGCAGGTTTCTCCAGGGCGGTGCCCTGATGGCCGTCGTGTTGGGCGCGGGGCCCGCGCTCGCGCAGAAGAAGCAGGGGGACGTGAACGTCTTCCTGCGCGGCGGCATTGGCGACTACACGGGCGACCTGGGCGACCTGGCCAGCACCGGTCCGCTGTGGGGCCTGACGCTCAACCTCCAGCCCACCACCTTCCTCGGCTTCGAAGTCGGCTACGAGGGCTCGCAGAACAAGGTGAGTGACAGCCGCCTGTTCGACGCGCCCTCGCTGGTGCGCAACGGCGGCAGCGCGCTGGTGAAGGTGTCGCCGCCCTTCCTCACCGCGGTGCGGCCCTTCGCGGGCGTGGGCCTGGGCCTGTCCTACGTGGACGTGCGCGGCGCGGGCGAGGGGCTCTACGACAGCGACTTGATGGAGGAGATCCCGCTCGCGGTGGGCCTGGAGTTCAACACCGGAGGCCTCACCGCTGGCGTGCGAGGCACCTACCGCCTGCTCATCGACCAGGACTTCGCGAACGTCACCTCGACGGACGACAACGGCGGCGGCCTGATGGACGCGTCGCTGACGCTGGGCGCGCGGTTCTGAAAAAGCGAAGGGCCCTCGCTTCCACGTGGGAAGGAGGGCCCTCGTCACTTCAAGCCGTCAACCCGCCCGGAGGCCGGCTCAGGCCGTCTTCGGCTCCTGCTTGGCGCCGCCGCCGTGCCCCTCGCGGGCGTGCGCGCGCTCGTCCAGCCAGATGACCAGCGGGCTGGCGATGTACACGGACGAGTACGTGCCCACGAGGATGCCCACCAGCATCGCCATGGCGAAGTCGAAGATTTCGCCCACGCCGAAGATGAGCAGACCGATGAGCGACAGCGCCGTCACGCCGGAGGTGAGGATGGTGCGGCCCAGCGTGTCGTTGACGGCGATGTTGATGATCTCCGGCAGCGCCTTGCCCTTGTACTTCACCATGTCCTCGCGGATGCGGTCGTAGATGACGATGGTGTCGTTCACCGAGTAGCCCACGATGGTGAGCAGCGCGGCGATGGACGTGAGGTTGAACTCGCGCTGGCTCACCAGGTAGTAGCCCGCCACCATGATGACGTCGTGGAGCATGGCGAGCAGCGCGCCCGGGCCGAACTTGAAGTCGAAGCGGAACGCCACGTAGATGAGGATGGCGACCATCGAGTACACCAGCGCCATGATGCCGCGGTTGCGCAGCTGCTTGCCCACCTGCGGGCCCACGTAGTCCACGCGGCGCTGCTCGAAGTCGGGCTTGTCGGAGCCCGCGCTCAGCGCGGCGAACACCTTGTCCGCCATGCCGCTCGCGACGACCTGGTAGTCGTAGCCGTTGCCGCCCTGGTTCGCGCCCAGGTCACGCACCTCCTGCACGCCGATGCCCGCCGCCTCGACGGCCTTCTTCACCGCGTCCGCGGACATGGGCTGCACGGAGCGGAAGTTCACGATGCCGTTGGCCATGTCGGCGTAGACGTTGCGGACCTCGCCCAGGCCCTGGATGGCCGTCTTCGCGTGCTCGGCGTTCTCCTCCGTGAGCTGCGTGACGCCGCCCATGCGCAGGAGGAAGGAGTTCTCCTCGGCCGCGCCCACGCCCTGGACGCTGACGTCGTGCAGACCGCCGGCCTGGGCCTTCTCACGGACCTGCTGGGCCGTGGTGGGCGTGTTGTACTTCAGCTCCACCACCGTGCCGCCGGCGAAGTCCACGCCGAAGTTGAACCCCACCGCGGCGATGCCGACGATGATGGCCAGGTTGATGAGCGTGGAGATGAAGAGCGCCGGCTTGCGCTTGCTGATGAAGTCGATGTTCGTCTTGTGCTTGAGAATCTGCATGGCGGATTTCCCGAAGGCGCGTAAGCCCCGTTAGACGGACACCGACTGCGCGTTGCGGCCGTGGACGAAGTAGGTCGTGATGACGCGCGTCACGACGATGGACGTGAACAGCGACGCCAGGAGGCCCACGATGAGCGTGGTGGCGAAGCCGCGGACCGGACCCGTTCCCGTGAAGAACAGGATGAAGCCCGCGATGAGCGTCGTCACGTGCGCGTCGAAGATGGTCCAGAAGGCGCGGTCGTAGCCCTGGTCCACCGCGGCGCGCGCGGACTTGCCGTTGGCAAGCTCCTCGCGGATGCGCTCGTTGATGAGCACGTTCGCGTCCACCGCGATGCCCAGCGTGAGCACGAAGCCCGCGATGCCCGGCAAGGTCAGCGTGGCGTTGAAGAACGCAAGGCCGGCCAGGATGAGCAGGCCGTTGAGCAGCAGCGCCACGTCCGCGATGAGGCCGGACTTGCGGTAGTAGACCGCCATGAAGACGATGACGAGCGCCAGGCCCACCAGCGCGGCCAGGCTGCCCTTCTTGATGAGCTCGTCGCCCAGCGTCGCGCCCACCTGACGGATTTCGCCCACCGTCACCGGCGCGGGCAGCGCACCGGCCTTGAGCACCAGCGCCAGCGTCTGCGCCTCGCCCAGCCACTCCTCGAAGCTGCGCCCGCTGGCGCGGCCCATGGTGATGCGCGCGCGGCCGCCGCCGATCTTCTCGTTGATGCGCGGCGCGGTGTGCACGTTGTCGTCCAGCACGATGGCCATCCGGCGGCCCACGGCGGCCTCGGTCAGCTTCTCGAACTCGCGCGAACCAGCCGGGTCGAACGCGATGTTCACCTCCGGCTCGTTCATCTGGCTGACGGACGCGTCCGCGCCCGCCAGGCTCTCACCCGTGAGCGGAACGTTCTTGTCCAGCAGGTAGCTGCGGTACGCGATGCAGTCGTTCTTCTTCACCGGGTTCGCCACGCACTCGGTGACGACGTCGCGGCCTTCCGGCGTCTTGTCCTTCGCGTACGCCAGCAGGGCCTCGCGGTTGGGCGAGGACAGCTGCGGGAAGCCCTCTTCATCCACCAGGGTGATCTTGCTCTCCGCCGGGGGCGGGTGCTGCTCGTACATCTGCGCGAACACCTGGGGGTTGGTGTCGTCCACCATCCGGAACTCCAGCTGCGCGGTGGTGCCCACCAGCTCCTTGGCCTGCTCCGGGTTGCTGCGGCCGGGCAGCGAGATCTGGATGGAGTCCGTGCCCAGCTTGCGCACGTCCACTTCCGCCACGCCCCACTTGTCGATGCGGCGGCGGATGACGAGCATCGCCTGGTCCACGGCCTCGTCGCGGAAGCGGTTCACCTGGCCCTCGTCCGGCTTGAGCACCAGCGTGCCGCCGTTGCGGGACTCCACGGTGAAGTCGGTGAAGGTGGCCAGGACCTCCTTCTGGATGGCGTCCATGGTGGCCGGGTCCTTCGCGGTCAGCACCAGCTGCAGCCGCTCCGGGTCCGTGTCCGCCGTCACCTCACCCAGCTTCTTGTCGTTGACGTAGGTGGCGATCTGCGTCCCGCGGCGCTCGGTGCGCTTCTGCAGGGCCGTCTTGGTGTCCACCCGCATCACCATGTGGATGCCGCCCTGCAGGTCCAGCCCCAGGTTGAGGCGGTACTTCGCGGGGGGCGCCCACGCGGGCAGCCGCTGCTCCAGCACGGCGATGTTGTTGCGCTCGTTGCGGTCCAGGACCACCAGCGAGTAGTACGTCGGGACGAGGAACCAGAGCGTCCCCAGCGTCACCGCGACGATCATTCCGAACTTCCACCACCAGCCGCGGTCCATTACTTCTCCTCCTTCTTCTCAGCGGGGGCCGCCGCCGGGGCGCCCGCCGCCGGGATGGTGCCCTTGGCACTGACCGCCGTCTTGAGCACGCGCACGCGCACCCCGCTGGCGATCTCCAGCGTCACGGTGGAGTCGTCCACCTGGTGGATGCGCCCGAGGATGCCGCCGGACGTCACGACGTCATCGCCCTTCTTCAGCCCCGCGAGCAGGTTGCGGTGCTCCTTGAGCTGCTTCTGCTGGGGGCGGATCATCACGAAGTACATGATGGCCACCAGCACGGCGAGGAAGCCGAAGGTCCCCAGGGGGGAACCGCCGGCCCCGGCCTGCGCGAGAATCAGGAAACTGTCAGCCACGTACTGCCTCGTCGTTTGGGAGGAAGGACTCGGAAAGGCCCCGACCCGGCGTACGGGTGGGGTCAAAACATCCGAAAGGGTGGCCTCTTAGCAAGGGCGCCCCATGTGAGCAAGTGAACGCCGGAAGCGCGGCAATCCCGTTGGCCGCTCACCGGCCGCCTTTGCGTTCGGCCTCTTGCGCCACGGCCTTGGCCCGGAAGTCGCGAGCAAACGCGGCGAAGCGGTCCTCGGCGATGGCGCGGCGCACCTGGGCCATCAGGTCCAGGAAGTAGTGGAGGTTGTGCAGGGTGTTGAGCCGCATCGCCAGGATTTCGCCCGCCGCGAACAGGTGCCGCAGGTAGGACCGGCTGAACGTGCGGCAGGTGTAGCAGGAGCACGCCGGGTCCACCGGGCGGGGGTCCTTGGCGTAGGCCGCGTTGCGGATGACCAGCTTGCCCTCCGAGGTGAAGAGCAGGCCGTTGCGAGCGCACCGTGTAGGCAGCACGCAGTCGAACATGTCCACGCCGTGCTCCACGCACGTCACCAGGTCCAGCGGCGTGCCCACGCCCATCAGGTAGCGCGGCTTGTCCCGGGGAAGCAGCGGCGCCGAGTAGGCCACGCCCGCGTGCATGGCTTCCGGCGCCTCGCCCACGGAGTAGCCCCCCAGCGCGTAGCCGGGCAGGTCCACCGCGCACACCTCCTCCGCGTGGCGCTTGCGCAGGTCGTCATGGAGGCCGCCCTGCACGATACCGAACAGCGACGAGCGCTCGCGGCTCCATGCCTTCACGCACCGGTGCAGCCAGCGCGTGGTGCGCGCCAGGGACTTCTCCAGGTAGGCCCGGTCCTCGGTGGACGGAGGGCACTCGTCGAACGCCATGATGACGTCCGCGCCCAGCGTCTCCTGGATTTCGATGGAGCGCTCCGGCGACAGGAAGTGCCGCGAGCCGTCCAGGTGCGACTGGAACGCGGCGCCCTCCTCCGTGATCTTGCGCTTCTCCGACAGGCTGAACACCTGGAAGCCGCCGCTGTCGGTGAGCATGGGCCGGTCCCAGGAGATGAAGCGGTGCAGGCCGCCCATCTCCCCGACGAGCGCGTCCGTGGGGCGCAGCATCAGGTGGTAGGTGTTGCCCAGGATGATCTGCGCATCCAGGGTCTTCAGGTCGTCCGGACCCACGCCCTTGACGCTGCCCACGGTGCCCACGGGCATGAAGATGGGCGTTTCAATGGGGCCATGCGGCGTGTTCAGCCGGCCGCGGCGCGCCTTGGTGCCGCTCTGGTCCTCGTGCAACAGCTCGAAGCGCACCAGCCCCGGGGGCACGCGGGTATCGCCCTTCTCGCCCTTTTCCCTGCCCTGCTCGTCGACCACGGCACTCACTCCTTCACCAACATGGCATCGCCGTAACTGAAGAACCGGTAGCCCGCGCGCACGGCCTCCTGGTACGCGGCGAGCGTGCGCTCCCGGCCCAGGAGCGCGCTCACCAGCATCACCAGCGTGGAGCGCGGCAGGTGGAAGTTCGTGAGGAGCACGTCCACCTGGCGGAAGACATAGCCGGGCCGGATGAACATCGCCGTCTCGCCCGGGCCCACGCGCAGCCTGCCCGTGTCCGGGTCGGTGGCGGACTCCAGCGTGCGCACCACGGTGGTGCCCACGGCGACCACGCGGCGCCCTTCCGCCTTCGCGGCGTTCACGGCGGCGGCGGTGGCCTCCGGCACGGTGAAGCGCTCCGGGTGCATGTGGTGCTTGTCCAGCACCTCCTCGCGCACGGGGAGGAAGGTGCCGGGCCCCACGTCGAGCGTCACCTCCTCGCGCTGGACACCCTTCGCCGCGAGCTTCGCGAAGACCTCTTGCGTGAAGTGCAGGCCGGCGGTGGGCGCGGCCACGGCGCCGGACGCGCGGGCATACACGGTCTGGTAGCGCTCGGCGTCCGCGGCCTCGGGCTCGCGGGTGATGTACGGAGGCAGGGGCAGCCGGCCCGCCGCGTCCAGGAGGCTGGCGAGCGACGCGCCCGGCGCCGCGTGGAAGCGCACCCGGTACTCCCCTCCCCCCAGGGCCTCCAGGACTTCGGCGGACAGGCCCCCGGCGAAGGTGACGGACTGGCCGGGCTTGAGCCCCTTGGACGCCTGGCCCAGGCAGACCCACTCGAGCGACTCAGGCGCGCCCCCGAGCGCCGCGGAGGTGAGCGTGGCCGTGGCGGCGGGGCGGACGACCAGCAGCTCCACGCGGCCGCCGGTGCCGCTCTTCTGGCCCAGCAGGCGCGCGGGGATGACGCGCGCGTCGTTGAGGACGAGCAGGTCGCCCTCGCGCAGCAGGTCCGCGAGGTCGGTGAAGTGCTGGTGGCTCCAGGCGCCGGTGGCGCGGCTGACGACCATCAGGCGCGACGCGTCCCGGTTGGGCAGCGGGGCCTGGGCGATCTGCGCCTCGGGGAGCTCGAAATCGTAGTCGGAGAGGAGGGACGACACGGGGTTGGCGCTTGTAGCAGCCCCCGCGCCCTCACGGAACCGGCGAGGGCGTCAGTAGAGCTGCTGGAACTCGGCGCCCGGGTAGTAGTGGGAAAGGATTTCCCGGTACGTCTTGCCCTGGTCGGCGAGGGCCTTGGCGCCCCACTGGCACAGCCCCGCCCCGTGGCCGAAGCCACGTCCGGTGAACACGTAGTTCTTGCCGGAGGCTTCCACGTCGAAGTCCAGGCTCTTGAGGCGCGTGTAGCCCAGCTTGCGGCGGAACTGCACGCCGTCCACCACGGTGCCGTCCGACATCGTCACGCGGGTCACCCGGCGCGTGGGCGTGCGGCCGGTGACGCGCAGGCCGCCCGGCGGGGCCTTCAGCGCACCGCGCAGCTCCGCCTCGGAGAGGGTCGCGGTCCAGCGGCTGGCGGGCAGCTTGCCGCAGGGGCAGTCAACGGGCTGCAGGTACGGCAGGTTCCGCTGGAGGGCGTCCTGTCCGGACTCGGTGCGCCCGCCGCAGGAGGCATGGAAGTACGCCTCGATGGGCGCCAGGTCGTACGTGAGCACCTCGCCCCGGGTGGCCTCCACGGCGGCGCGCGTCTTGGCGTCCTCGCGGTTGACGCCGCCGTACACCTGGTGGAGCACGCTGCTGCCCATGTGGAAGGCGGCGCCATACGCATCCAGCTTCTTCTGCAGCGCGTACGTCCGCGCGGCCACGGCCTGGGCCTTGAGGGCCTCCAGCGGGAAGGACACGGGCATCTCGCTGCCGAGCACCGCCGCGAGGTAGTCCTCCAGGGGGATGACGTTGATGAGCTGGAGGCTGTTCTTGAACAGGCGCACGACGACGTCGCCGCGCACCTGCGCGCTGCCCGCCTTCAGGGGTTCATTGCCGGGGCCGCCCGCGTCGGTGGCCTCCAGGCCGCCACGGAAGCGGATGGCGTCGCCGATGAAGGGAGCGCCGTTGACCTCCAGCTTGCCGTTGCGGCGGCGCACGGTGGCCTGTCCCGCGGTGACGGCGACGAAGGCTGCGTCCTCGGCATCGGGGCCGAAGCCCAGGCCCCGGCCGCTCACGCGGACCTCGTCGCCGGGGTCGTCCATGGCAATGCGCATCGTCTCCACGGCGAACGCCCGCGACGACGCGAGCAGGAGCAGCAGCAGTGCCACACGTTGCAACATGGTCCAACAGTCTAGGGGCGGAGCGATCCGCCTCAAGAAATCGGCCGGAAGCCAGGACATGTCCCCGGTAGGAGCCCGCGAAAACCCCAGGCGGATGCCGCAGAATGGAGCCCCGTGACCGCCTCCGTCCCCGACGTCGCATGCCTGTCCCCCGAGGCCCTCTCCGACGCCCTCCGCGCGCTGGAGCCCCGCACGGCCGCCGTGCTGGTCCGCCGGCTCGTGGAGCGCCGTCCCCAGGCGGAGTGCGCGACCTGGTACGGGATTTCGAGCGACGCCTTCTCGGTGCTGCTGCTCCGTTCGGCGGTGGCGCTGGCCCAGCAACTGGGCCAGCCCGTAAGGCCCCCGGAGAGCCCGGAGGAAGCCACCGCCTGGGAGCGGATGCTGGCCATGGCCGTGGAGAAGGACACCGCGCCCGTGCCGGTGCCGCTCGCGCCCGTGGCCTGGCTGTGCCGGAGGGTGCAGGCCCTGGGGCCCGAGGTGGAGGCCGCGTTGGAGAAGGCCGCCCAGGCCGACGCGGACTCACCCGGACGGGCGCGGGAGGAATGGCTGCGGAGGCTGGCCGTGGCCACGCTCCTGGCGCTGACGGCCTGGCTCTACTGGAGCCGTCCTCCTGAACCGGAGCCCCGCCCCGAGCGCCGTATGCGCTCCCCCGAACGCCGCTGACTGGACGCGGCCACGAGCGGGCGCATATGGGTAGGACCATGCGAGCGACCCGGTCATGGCTGGCCCTCCTCACCGCAGCAATCGCGCTGGCAGGCTGCGCGAAGCACGTGGACACCCGGGTGGCCGGGGACGACGACGCGGCCATCGACGGCATCGAAGCCCGCCTCGACGAGCTCCGCGCCCGCGAGCAGGGGGATAACCTGACCTGCGCCGAGCAGTGCGACGTCTCCACGCGGACGTGCGCCACGGCGGAACAGCTCTGCGGTCTCGTGGAGCAGCAGGCGGACCGGGACGACCTCCCGCCGCGCTGCGCTAGGGCCCGCGAGCAGTGCGCGGGCGCGAACGACGGCTGCACGCGGTGTAAGTCGCACTGAAGAAGCGGCCATGCGCTGGCTCTGACTCCGTGCCTATGATGGGTCGGATTGAGGAGCCTCCCCATGACCACCCGTCTCTCGTTGATGCTCGCTGCCTCGTCGCTCGTGCTGGCGACCCCTGCCCTCGCGGAGGAGGAAGGCCTGACGCCGGAGAAGGTGGCGGCCATCCAGCGCGATGAGGCCGCGGCCCAGGCGAAGGTGAACGAGGAGTTCGGCAACCGCAAGCCGTCGGAGATGAGCAACGCCGAGCGAGGCCAGTCCATCCGCGCCCAGCAGAAGGAAGCCGCCAAGGTCATGGAGAAGCACGGCGTCTCCGCGAAGGAGTTCGCCACCTTCACGGCCCGGATGACGCCCGAGGACAACCAGCGCGCCGCCAACGAGGCCAAGCGGCTCGAAGACAAGGCCAAGGCCGAGAAGGAAGCCGAGGCGAAGAAGCGCAAGGGCGACGGCGAGGTCCACATCCAGCAGGGCTTCAGCGACTCGGACCCCGTGGAGCTGGAGTCCGCGGACGGCGCGGAGCCCTCCGTCGACGTCGACGGCAGCCTGGACAGCTCGAGCACAGCGGGTGCGCCGGTCGTGGAGATTGGCGACACCGCCGGCACGGCGAAGGGCATGAGCCGGAAGGCCTCCAAGCGCCGCAGGTAGCCCCGCGGCGTCCGGCCTCCTCCGGGGCCGTCAGCGGCCTCGGAAGCCCAGCTCCCGCGACCGCGCCTGCCACACCTCGTCGTACGGGCAGGAGCAGTCGGTCTCCTCCGGCTCCGGGTACGCGTACGTCTGCCCCTTGTAGTTGCGGAAGAGGGTCTCCCGCTCGCCGCGCTCGATGACGTAGTCGGGCTGGAGGGTGACCTTCCCTCCCCCTCCCGGCAGGTCCACCGCGAGGTGCGGCACCGCGAGCCCGCTGGTGTGCCCGCGAAGCTGCTCGATAATCTCCAGCCCCTTGGCGATGGGCGTGCGCAGGTGCTCGCACCCTTCCGCGACGTCCATCTGGTGCAGGTAGTAGGGGCGCACGCGGCTGCGCAGGAGCACGTGCGACAGCTCCTTGATGATGCGCGCATCCGAGTTGAGCTGCCGCATCAGCACGGCCTGGTTCTCCACCGGCACGCCATGGTCCACCAGCCGCTCGCACGCCTCACGCGCTTCCGGCGTCACTTCCTTGGGGTGGTTGAAGTGGGTGATGACGTAGACGGGCGCGTAGCGGCGCAGCAGGCGCGCCAGCGAGTCGGTGACGCGCATGGGCAGCACCACCGGCACCCGCGTCCCGATGCGGATCATCTCCACGTGGGGAATCTCGCTCAGCGGCGCGAGCAGCGACTCCAGCCGTTCCTCGCCGAGGAGGAACGGGTCTCCGCCAGAGATGAGCACGTCGCGCACCTCGGGGTGGTTGCGCACGTAGTCGATGCCCCGGCGCATCTGGTCCTTGGTGAGCTCCGCCTCACCGCCCTTGGTGATGCGCCGCCGAGTGCAGTGGCGGCAGTAGACCGAGCACGTATCCAGGGCCAGGAACAGCACCCGGTCCGGATACTTGTGGACGATGCACTCCTCGGGGCGCGTCTTGTCCTCGCCGAGCGGATCCTCCAGCTCCCCGGGCCGCACCCGGGCCTCCGCGCGCACCGGAATGGACTGCATGCGCACCGGACACAGCGCGTGCTCCGGGTCGATGAGCGACAGGTAGTAGGGGCTGATGCCCATCCGGAACAGCGAGGACGTCTCCTGCACCCCGGCGCGCTCCTCCGGGGTCAGGCGCACGTAGCGCTCCAGCTGCTCCAGGTTGCGCACCGAGTGACGCTGCTGCCAGCGCCAGTCCGTCCACTCCGCGTCGGTCGCGGAGGGAAACAACCGGGCCCGCCCCTCGGCACTGAGCGAGGGACGGGGGGACGGCAGGGGCGCCGTGGCGCCCACCGAGGAATCCATCACGCCGCCTTGGGCTGATCCCGCCACCACGCCTGGCCGGACTCCGGCAGCGTGTCGATGGGATCGAAGTACTCGTACTTGCGATCAAGTGCGTCGGCGTCGTTCGCTTCCACGCTCGTGCGGTAGTTCTTGGTCCAGTAGGAGATGCCGCGCTCGCGGTCATACTCCGCCACCTGGTGGATCCACCGCTTCCCCACGAACGGCACGTCACAGACGATGCGCGGCGTGGCGAAGCCCGGCATGTAGCCCATGATGTCGTGCTGGAGCTTCTGTGCCTGCGCCACCGACAGCCGCCAGTGCTCGCTGTTGGGGATCATGTCGCACATGTAGAAGTAGTACGGCAGGATCTTCGCGTGGTCGAGCAGCGTGAAGCACAGGTCCAGGAGCGCCTTCGGGCTGTCGTTCACGCCACGCAAGAGCACGCCCTGGTTGCGCACGTCGCGGAAGCCCATGTCGAGCAGCTTGCGCACCGCCTTGCCCACGAGCGGCGTGAGCTGCTGCGCGTGGTTCACGTGCGTGTGCAGCGCCAGGTCCACGCCGCGCTCCACGGCCTTCTTCGCCAGCCGGTCCAGACCGGCCAGGACGCTGTCCTGGAGGAAGTGCTGCGGCAGCGCCATGAGCCCCTTGGACGCCAGGCGGATGTCGCGGATGTTCGGGATGTCCATCAGCGCGCTGACGAACGGCTCCAGCGCCTGGATGGGCAGGTTCGCGATGTCGCCGCCGGACACCACCACGTCGCGCACGGTGGGCGTGCGGCGCAGGTAGTCCAGCATCTGCTCGTAGCGCTCCTTCTGCCCCGTCGCGAACTTGTGCTTGGACACCTGCGGGACGTCGTTGCCCACCAGGTCCATGCGCGTGCAGTGGCCGCAGTACTGCGGGCACGTGGGCAGCATCTCCGCCAGCACCTTCGTCGGATAGCGGTGCGTCAGGCCCTCGACGACCCACATGTCCGCCTCGTGGAGGCTGTCACGGCTGGCGCGCGGGTGGTTGGGCCAGTCCGTGCGGCGGTCGGCGAGCGCCGGCAACATGTACTTGCGGACCGGGTCGTTCCACAGGTCCTCCAGGTTCATGGTGTTGAGCATCTGGGGCGGGACGAGGATGGACATCGTCGCCCGCTCCTTCTGGTCCAACTCCATGCTCGCGGCCAGGTCGTCCGGCAGCAGCGCCCCGAGCGTCGCCCGCAGCTCGCGCAGGTTCTTCACGGTGTGCTTGCGCTGCCACACCGAGCTCTCCCACTCCGCCGCGGTGACGTCCTTGTAGCCCGGGATGCGCGTCCAGTCGGGCTCCACGAACTCCTGGCGAAGGGGATAGGTGAAAGGCTGCTGCGCGGGGCCAGCGTCGGGCTTGCCTCGAGTGGACGTCGTGCTCATGAACACATCACCTCAACGTAAGGAGCGTCGTGGGCGAGGCGTCATAGCCTGCCCCCTGGCATCCCTGATCAACAATCGCCAGGGGCACAAGATGCCCCATGGCGCAGTGCGTCCGTTCAGTTCACCGGGACGTTGATGAGCTTGGCCACGTTCTCCGTATCGATGACCACGACCTGGGGCTTGGTCGACTTGCCGTTGAGCTTGAAGACGACCTTCCGCTTGCCCACCGGCAGTTGCAGCGGATTGCCCAGCGGTACGGGGCTCACACGCCCCGTGTTCTTCCCATCCACCCAGATTTGAGCGCCCGCCGGCGACGTGCTGCAGGCGAACTTGCCCATCGCGGCAGCGGCGGGCTTCGGCTTGGGCTCCGGAGGAGGCTTCGGGGTCGCGACCACGGGCGGAGGCTTCGGCTTGGGCTCCGGAGGCGTGGGCTTCGGCTTCGGCTCGGGCGGCGGAGCTTCTTCCACCATGTCCACGGCGACGCGAACCTCGGTGTTCCCGGTGGACGTGAAGTCGCCGGAGAACGGCTTGAAGCCCGAGCGCTTCGCCGTGAACGTGTACTTCTTGCCCATCTCCAGGTCGCCGAGCTTCGCGCCGGGCAGCTTGCCCAGGGACTTGCCGTCGACGGAGATCTCCGCGCCCTCCTGTCCTTCGAACAGGGCGGTGAACGTCTTCGGAGCGGGAGGCTCGACCGGCTTCTCCGGGGGCGGCTCCGGCGTCGTGGGCGGCGGCGTGTTGTCCACCACCGGCGGCGTCGTGGGCGGCGTCTGGGGTTCCGGAGGCTTGGGTTCCGGAGGCTTCGGAGTCGGGGCATCCGACTTCAGGCTGAGGAGGATGGGGGCCGCCGCCTGGCCCGCGATGACCTCGATCTGCTGCGTCACGGGCTGATAGCCCGGAGCCGAGGCGGTCACGTTGTGGAGGCCCGCGGACAGCTCGATGACCTGGTTGGCGTTCACGGGCTCACCGTCCACGAGGACGGTGGCGCCCACGGGCGCGACGAAGTTCACGGAGCCCGTGGACGCACCACGGACCACGAAGATCACCGCGAGGAGGAGGAGCAGGCCCGCGCCCGCGGCCATGCCGATGATGGCGGGCTTGGGCAGAGGCTTCTTCGGTCCAGCGGGCGCCTTGGCCTTTTCGACCTTGGCGGCCGGGGCCGGCTTCGCCATCTTGGAAGCCTTCTGGGGGATGGTCGCAGGACCGTCGGCCTCGTCGTCGTAGGGCGGCTCTTCGGCGTCCTGCCCTTCGTCGCCGTAGTCCTCCTGGCCGTCGCCCTCGAACTCGTCGCCCTGGTCGTCGTAGGCGCCTTCCGGGTCCTCTTCGGCCGCCTGGGCGCGCAGGCCGTTGTGGCGGGAGCCCACCGGGAGGGTGATGTTGCCCGTGGTCTCCTCTTCCTCGGGGTCCAGCACCGGAGCCGCAGAGCCACCGCGGGAGCGCGAAGGCGGCGCCGTCGGAGCCGGACCAATCATGGTCGCGCCCGCGTAGGCCTCTCCGCCCTCGTCCCCGATGATGACCTGGGACTTGGGGCCGCTCTTGCCCTTGCCGCCGCGCCCTTCGTCCTGCGCATAGGGAGAGGCGCTCGTGTGGTGCCCGGCCCGATCGATGGGATTCTCCGAGCGGCCGGTGATGCTGTCGTCCACGACGACGCTGCTGTCCGCGATCCGCGTTTCCGGGGCACGGAACGTGTGCGTGGAGTCGACGATCTGCGTCTTGTCCGCGGCGCCATCCATCTCCGCCAGCTCTTCAGCGCTGGGCGGAGGGATGTAGCCAGGCGCGGGCTGGGCGGGCGCCGTGGAGGCGCGGCCCACGGGAGAACCGGTCGCAGACGGAGCCGGCGACCTCTTCTGCGCGGTCGCACGGGGGGGCGCTGCCACCGGAGGAGGCAGCGTCACACCCGAGTGCTCGATCTGATCCGGGCGCTCGACGGAGGCGTAGCGCTCCATCTTCTCCGCCTCGCGGAGCATGTCCTCGGCGAAGGCCTCCTTCATGAAACCGGACAGGTGCTTCGAGGAGTAGATGGCGTCCCCCGCGAGGAGGAAGCGCATCAGGTCCTCCTGGAGGTCGGAGGCCCACTGGTAGCGGTCCTCGGGCTCGCGCGCGAGCGCCTTGAGGACGACCTTCTCCAGACCCGCGGAGATGTTCGGATTGAACTCGCGCGGCAGCGGGATGTCCGCGTTGCGCACCTTCTCCAGCGTGGAGAAGTCGGACTCGCCCACGAAGAGCTTCTCGCCCGTGAGCATTTCGTAGAGCAGCACGCCGACGGCGAAGATGTCGCTGCGCCGGTCAATGGGCATGCCCCGGACCTGCTCCGGGCTCATGTAGCCGAACTTCCCCTTGAGGATGCCGGCCTGCGTCTTCTGCGAACGGTTGGCGGCCTTGGCGATGCCAAAGTCGATGATCTTCACCTCGCCTTCGTACGAGACGAGGATGTTCTGCGGAGAGACGTCGCGGTGGATGATGTGCAGGTCCTGGCCGCGCGCGTCCTTCTTGCGGTGCGCGTAGTCCAGGCCCTCACACATCTTGGAGACGATGAACACCGCCTGTGCGGTGGGCATGATCTCCTTGCGGCGACGGTAGCGCTCCAGGAGCGTGCGGACGTCACGGCCCGCCACGTACTCCATGGCGATGAAGTACGTTTCCTCGTGCTTCCCGAGCTCGTGGATGTGCACGATGTTGGCGTGGTTCAGCTGAACGCTGATCCGCGCCTCGTCGATGAACATCGTGATGAACTCGTCATCCTCCGCCATCGTCGGAAGGATCTTCTTGATGGCCAGGATGCGCTCGAAGCCTTCGACGCCAAAAGCCTTCGCGATGAAGACCTCGGCCATACCGCCGACGTTGACGCGCTCGAGGAGCAGGTACTTCCCAAAGAAGGTCGGCTTCTTCATCTCGCGGGGCTGCCCGGCGCCGGCGAGTACGGACCGCGGCAGGCGGTGCGCAAACCGGGGGGAGCAGTGACTCTAGATCCAGTGGGAACGGCGGTCAAACATCCACGACGACGTGATTCCCCAACGAATCCGAGAACTTGGCGTCGCCTTGCCCCAAAACTGACCCGCCTGCCGTCCCGCGTCGCCCCAGCATCGCCTACCGCGAGCGCAGGCCCGCCACACGCCAGGCGAAATCGCTCCGCGGTCCCGGGCAGCATGCCCCCGGCGAGCGTGTCTCAACGCTCAAGCCAGGCGCGGTGGCCCGTGCCACAAGCCCGCAAAGACAAAGCCCCCGGCGCCTTGCGGCACCAGGGGCTTTCAAAAAAAATCCGGCAGCGACCTACTCTCCCACGCGGTTTCCCGCGGAGTACCATCGGCTCTGGAGGGCTTAACTTCCGTGTTCGGGATGGGAACGGGTGTGACCCCTCCGACATTGCCACCGGAAAAACGAAT